>JAPKXT010000183.1 GCA_026394695.1 Methanoregula sp. | reverse complement strand
GTGGAAGTCGACGCGGAACATTTTGACGACTACCACAAGCTCCGTAAGGGACTGAAAAAAGATGCGGTTTATTGATACCAATGTCTTCATTTATGCGGTCCTGAAGCCAAAGACTGCCCTGCCGGATGCAGTCCTGCGGAAGAAGACTGCGGCAAAAAATATCTTCCTGCGGGTGAATACCGGTGAGCCCGTCACCACAACCACTGTGCACTTAAGCGAAGTGGCAAACGTGCTGGAAGATGCTGCGGGAATATCGTTTGCTGCCGATCTTCTTTCAGCAATTCTCCTGAAACCCACCATCAATGTCGAACCGGTATCGGCCGACGATTACCGGGAAAGTATCCGGCTCGCACAGAAAAGCGCCGTCAGCATTAACGACGCTCTTGCCGTTATTATCATGGAACGGCAGGGAATTGATGAAATTTCTCCCCAGGTGAAGATATCGCTGAATCAGTAGGTGCGCCAGGAACTTCACCCTCGGGAAAATACCAAAAAAAGAAGAGCGTTACCGTTTTTCCCCTTAGAACCATGAATAACGTTTGAAGTGCGATTCTCAAAAAAAAAATATTATTCAAACAACCGGTAGTTCGGTGCTTCGTCCGTGATCAGGATGTTGTGCGGGTGACTCTCGGTCATACCGGCATTGGTGATCCGGATAAACTTTGCGTTCTTCTGCATGTCGCCGATCGTCTTTGAACCCGTATACCCCATTGCGGATTTGAGTCCCCCGACAAGCTGGTACATCACTTCCCCGACATGACCCACATAAGGGGTCACACCTTCTACACCTTCTGGCACAAACTTGGTGCTGCCAATATCCTTTTTCTGGAAGTACCGGTCGCTTGACTGCCCTGTACTCATGACGCCCAGCGATCCCATACCGCGGTACTGCTTATACCTCCGCCCTTTGATCGTGATCACTTTACCCGGGGCTTCATCCGTGCCTGCAAACATGCTGCCCAGCATCACGGTGTCCGCACCGGCGGCGATCGCCTTTGCCACATCACCGCTGAACCGTACGCCACCATCCGCGATTACGGGGATATCTGCACTGCGGGTAATATCTGCCACCTGCGTAATTGCAGTAATCTGGGGAACACCTGTGCCTGCAACAATCCGTGTTGTGCATATCGAGCCCGGGCCAATGCCGACTTTTATCCCATCAACACCGGCGCCGACAAGTGCCTCTGCAGCTGCGCTGGTCGCAATGTTGCCGGCAATAACCTCAGCCTTCATGCTGCCCTTGATGTCTTTGACCGCTGCGACAACTTTCATATTATGACCGTGGGCGCAATCCACAACAAGCGCATCCACGTTGTTCTGATCGAGCAGTTCGGCGCGGGCAAAATCAAACGGTCCGACAGCTGCAGCCACGCGGAGATTTCCTTTTGTATCCCGGGTTGCAAGCGGGTACTGGCGTTTCTCTAAAATATCCTGCATCGTAATAATGCCGAGAAGTTTGCCCTTGTCATTCACAACCGGCAGGCGTTCGATCTTGTTTGTATACATGATCTCAAGCGCCTTTTCCGCAGTGATATCCTCATCAGCGACAATCGGCTTCCTGGTCATGATTGAGGTGATCATTTCATCACCGCGTTTGGAGACGATAGCCCGGACGTCACGCCTGCTCACGATCCCGATAATCCTGCTATTATTGACAACGGGAACCCCCCCGATACTGTATTGTTGCATCAGGCGCTCGGCTTCTGAGACCGTAGCGGTATCCTCAACAAAGAGCACGTCCCGTTCAATCAGTTCTTCGGCCTGTTTGACGAAAATGACTTCCTGTAGCTCATGCTCGGCGGTCATGTTCCGGTGGATAACACCGATCCCACCTTCACGGGCGAGAGCTATAGCCATCGGTGCTTCAGTAACCGTGTCCATTGCAGCAGACACAAGCGGGATATTTACCGGGATATTTTTCGAAAACTTCGAGCGGGTATCTGCTTCAGCCGGTTCAAGCCAGGATGCCTGGGGTTCAAGCAGCACATCATCAAAGGTTAAAGAGAGTGGCACATTCAGTTTTTCGACGTACATAAATCACCTTATCATGGCAAGTGCGGTTTTTATGAGGTGTTCCTGGACAGTTGCATTCCGGTCGCCCCCACAGACCATCCCCCGCACGCCGATTATATCCGGGTTGATCCTTTTTAGCGCATCAATATCTTCAAATTTCAGTGCACCGGCAAGAGCTGTTCCGAGTCCGAGCTTTTCGTTCGAATCGGTAAAAGAACTGAGAGCCACTTCATTCATGAATACAAAAGTGCTCTGGCGGTCCTTGATGCCGGTATCGACCATGGCAACATCAGCACCGCACTCAGCAGCAATGGGTGCCATCTCAAATGGCGAGATAGAATGCATGCGCTGGTAATCCGAGTAGGCCGCAATCACGACATATTTTTTGGGAAATTCATCTTTTACTGCCTTAACGACCGCTTGAATCACGTCACGTGCCTTCTCCTGCCCGTCAAAGGCAAGCCCGCTCTGAAGGTCTTTTGACATCGATGATGTCAGCGGCAAGGGATAGTTTTGCCTCGTCGATTGTGCTGGGGCTGACCAACAATTGCATAAAGTTTAATGATCTTTTATCCTAATAGTGAATAAGTGAAAGTTTACTTTCAAAACACTATTGGGATAAATAGATTTTCCTCCTTTCCTACTTGTATGAGTCCAAGGGAATAAGATTTTTTCCTTCGGTTTTTTGATAGAAGCCAAGTCGAATCTTTTTACAATAATATTTTCGGTTTTGGTTTATTTAATTAAAAACATAAGATTATAATGTAATAATAAAGAGCATACGATTATATGACAGTCGACGATGAAGATCGAATCGTATTCGAATTTTTATCTGATAAAAATTTACAAACAGATTCAGATTATGATGCATTAGATGCAAAATTCTCTCAAATTATTGCATTGAATGGATTAATTTTGAGTATCATTCTTTTTTCAGCGGACAAAGCTAAATGTGGGCAAATTTTTTGGATTGGAATAATTTGTATTTTTATTAGCATTATTATCGGAATTTATAATTATTGTCCCAAAGATTTCGAAGACGGACTTGATTATTTTTGTCAAAAAACTCGACAACCAAAAAAAATTACTACGCCTCCCACATTGAATAATATCAAAGAATTCAATAAATTA
>JAPKXT010000082.1 GCA_026394695.1 Methanoregula sp. | reverse complement strand
GGATGTCCACTACCCTACCGGGACACGAAGGTGTCAACTGCCTGCCTATTTAAATCGTTTTCATCATTTATATAACTCACCGTTTTTAAAAATAATAGATTCCGACACTCCTAAACAACATGTTCGCACGGAAAAATGTACCAGTTTGATTTTTATTAAAATACAGCGGAAAAAAGGTGTGAATAGTAATTATACTTGTGTCCAAGTTGGAGTGGGGGTTAGAGTTGGAGTAAGGGGTCCCAAACTATCCCTGGGATTTGACGCGAAATAGGTACAATCTGTTGTCAGATTGAATCGAGATGTATCATTGAAATTTCCTTCTGGTTTTACCCATACACTGGCAGTTGCGGTTATGTTGTTTCCATAGAATTCAATCTGCATTTCGTCCCGGTTAACGATTTTAAGGGTACGGTTCAGATACTCATTATAACCCTTTGCAGCTCCAAATCCATCCTTGAGGTAGATTTTATCGGGATTTAATTTACTCCTGACAGTGATTTCAAACCATGAATAGGGACTGTAATCATCAACTTTCACAATTTTATCCCCTTCTCCCGTAATTTTAGAAGCATACGATTTATAATAGGTTCTATTGGAAGGATTCACGGTATAATTGATATACATCGCGGGATTTTGCAGGTTAAACGTTATTGCTGTTTTGTTATACGCATAGGTATTCTTTGTCGAATAAATACGGCAATAAATATCCCCCGGGGGGGGGGTTGGAGGAACAGTGCGATATTGACTTGTTGTTGTAGCGGTCAGAAAGGCCGTCACTTCAGTTACATAGTTCGGTGTTTCTGTTGTAGCGGGATTAAGGGGATCACCACCAGGAGAAGTTCCCGATTTGGAGATGATTTTATTTTCTTTTGGGGGCGTAACACATCCTGATGCAATGACAAGAAGGATTATTGAGACACAGCAAATAATACGGATACCAACCTGTTTCATAGTTCAATAGTACAGTTTTTCATAGTAATTAAGTATTTTTAGATACATTTGTCGTTAAAATAACATTCATGAAATAACTGACAATAATCCTGAGGTTTCAAAAAGGATTCTGGCTCGTTTAAGTATTACATAAAAAAAGTAACTTCATGGATACCTCAAACCTTGATCCAAGGAAATGTACCTTTTTTACCATGCAAAAAGAAAATATCTCCCTGGTTCAGTATCACTAAAGGAACTTAAAAAAAATTTATAAGAACTAAAAATCGCGAAAAACACAAGAACAGAATGCGAGGGATGGGATTCGAACCAAAGAACTCCTACGAGACTAGGCCCTCAACCTAGCGCCTTTGACCTGGCTTGGCTACCCTCGCTTTTGTGCCATTACAAAAAGGTTGTCTATCTAATAAAATCTTATGTAAGCTCATTTTTCCTGAAAGATTTTTTCCCCTTCCCTCACCACCAGAATCTGGATACCCCGTTGAAGCATACGAATAGAATTCTGTTACCAGAGGGGCACATCAATTCCTCGGCCAGGATGGTGTCGGAACTGCATAGATGTATATTTATATACATCGTACCCAGTGGTGATTATGTGGTCTGACATCATTCATGAATTTGCCGACTCACCTTCCCAGAGCCGCGTCGCACGGTTCTTATTAAAGAACGGTTTTGGGGTGACCGAAGATGCCCGTATCAGTTGCAATGGTATCGAGATACCGGCAACTGCGGTGGCAAAAGCAATTGAATCGGATCGACGGGTTGTGGACTCAACCGCACGCCGTATCCTTGAACGCCCGCTCCTCCGCGAAATTTTTCTTAACATGCGGGCAACCCCTGACCTGAGCAAGGTTGCAGAATCTTTAGGTTTTTATGTCATCACCGTGCTGCCGAAAAATGCCAGTGAGCGGGGAATAATCGGTGCGGTGGTACAGGTCCTTGCCCGGTACGATGTCTCCATCCGCCAGATCTTTGTCACCGACCCGGAATTTTCCGAAGAGCCCCGGCTTGTCATCATTCTTGAAGAATCCATGCCGGATGGTGTTGTTGAACAGATCCGTGCATTGTCGCAGGTAAAAAATGTCATCATCTAGACAGCAAATACAAGAAAAAAATAAAAAACAGGATGAATAATTTTTGTCAGCCACAGAGCATCTCGACATCCTGTGCCAGGTGATACATCCGTTGTCTCACCTTTCTTTTCAGGTACATGGCTGATGCAAGGCTCGACTCAATATTCACCCGCTTTTTGCCTTCAACCAGGTTGTCTGCGTGACACACAATCTTCTCTTCGGTTGTTTTAGGCATACAGTCACGGGGAGACAAACCAAGTACCGTGCATTCATCAGCCGTAAGTCCTGCACCGGTATGGCACTCAACAATACGGGCAATCTCCTCGCTAATCCCGATCTGACGCAGGTGATCTGCTCCCAGCTGTGCATGCAGGATAGTATGGCTTGCCCCTCTGCCGATATCATGAAGCATTGCCCCTTCGGTTACAAGCCTTGCAGAAACAAGAGCATTACGCTCAGCATATTCAAGCGCAACATCCCGCACAGCCCGGCAATGCATGATAACTTTTTCACTGCACCCTGCTTCGCGCAGCAGATCTTCAGGATTGTTATCCGATCGGTACGGCATGACCCAGCGACTTTTTGATCGAGTCAATCCGCTCTTTGAGCGACTTTAAGAGCACATCGTTATCAAAATGTGTCACGGCTTTTCCACAGCCCGGACAATTGAAATCGCAGTTCATTGCCTGCGGGAAGGTAAACAATACCTGGCAGTCCTTGCAGATGAAGAAATCATTCTCTTCTTCATATTTCCCGCGGCGCTCGAGTTTTTCCAGCACGAGCTCCATATCTTCCCGGATCGCGTTAAAGATGTTATCGGTGCGCAGCTGCCAGAGATAGGTCAGCCAGCCCGTCTCGTTGTTTTTGATCCGGTGATACTCGGCAAGCCTCTTTTCATAGAGGGTATAAAGCGTGTGCCTCACCGAATTTAAGTTTATTCCGGTCTTTGCGGCAAGGTCTTCATCGCTGTGCTCACCCGAACGCGGGAACCGTTCGATAAGGTTGAGCCCTTCATCTTTTACCAGGCGGTGAAGATATGCACGTATTGCCGGATCTTTTAGCAGGTCGTCTACGGGATCCATCACCGTATGTATTGTCGGACGGTGCTAATATGCTTATCCAGCATCAAAAATGCAGATTCGCGAGTCGGCCCCTGCCCGTACACACTGACCACTGCCTGACCCTCTTCAAAAAATGTATCCGGCCACGGAATATCAGCCACATACGGCACGAGGCGTTTGAGATCTGCAGTTACCCTGATATCCCGCTCGGCAAAGATGATGCTTCGTGCAGCAACCCGGCGGGGAAGAAGTGACACCAGGGGAAGTTTACCCGCACATGCATCGACATGATACCGGAACAGGTTGCACCCGTACGCCATTTCAACAGTATCGATTGTTCCCTGGAACCGGGGATTCACCTCAATCGCATAGGCCGTCTCATGACCAAGAACAAAATCAATCCCGATCGTACCGATGCACCCGCTTGCTGCAGCGATCTGCTCTGCCCGGGTAATCATCTGCTGGCAGAGCGGGTGATCAAACGGGGTCACCGAACCGCAGAATCCAAACATCGATTCCCCGTTCCCCCGTAAGATCTGCTCATTTGCAGCAATCGCCCGTGCCCGTGAACCATCCGTCACACAACAGACGCTTGCCGGAACTCCCTGCACTGGTTCCTGGCGGATACAGGGTATCCCGGGATACAGGTTCTCCCATGCAGAGAGACCAGCGGCATCCCGCACGATCGTGTTCCGCCACCCACCGGCACCCCGCCGCGGTTTGACCATTGCTGGATAGTCGCCAGCAGCCAGCAGCCGGGGAACAGGTATGTTGTGGGCTTCAAAAAAATGCTGGATATCCAGTTTATCCAAAAACCGGGCGATTTTATCTTTGGGCGTCCCACAGAGGGGAAGCGTGGTAGGCAGATCTTCTGCCCCTGACGTAACGACAAGGTGGTCAAAGGTATGACGCTGGCAAATCGTATGGATTGCGTCAGGAAGATCCTCAAGATCTGAAAATTTTTCCCGGTCGATGGTGTTCCAGACGAGGTCCTGGTCACAGAAATGATCCACCGCACAAACTTCGTAACCTGCGCGTGCGGCCGACTGTACCACGTGCCGGGTGGCAAACCCGGCTACCAGCACCCGTCCATTCACTGTTCCTCCGTCTGTTTTCCTGCTTTTGAGGGGATGATGCGTATCTTTGAACCCGGAAATTCATGCCTGAATTCCTGCCCGGAATAAAAGTGATCGAGAAACAGGGCAAGACTCGATATCTCGGAATGGGGTTGACCGGTGACGGCTACGTTATAATCCGCTAGCCCGTAGATATCACCGGGTACTTTCTCTGCACCAACGATAACAAGAATTTTTTTATGCGTCTTTATCTCACCGATCACATCGGGAAGGTTAAGGCCGTACATGGTGAGATGAACAACCATCCCGCCCTGTGCCTTCCAGTCCTTTATACAGGAACGCCATTTCACCGTATCCTGGCAGAAGAAGTCGCCCCCCCAGCGGCTGACCACATCTTCAATACTCTGGACAACTCCCTTGTCGGCAGCCGCAAGATACATTCCCTGCGCCCCCAGTGCACGTGCCGTCAGGCCGACATGGGTTGTCACCCGCTGGTCGCGTTCGGGACGGTGACCAATCCGGAGAATGATAACATCAGTTCCACTCATGCAAGGCTTTCCTTTACTTTTTTCGTTCTTTAATCACACCATTTTCGATGGTGTACGGGAGATCTTCTGAATATTTTACCTGGCAGTGTATGAGAGACTCGCCAAAATTGAGCACCCGCAGTTTCCCTCCGTCCTGCTCAATCAGGAGATATCGATCGAGACGTACGAGCGATGCATACACCATGCCCGGATCAAGTCCGCTCGAAACGACCAGCCCTTCTATCGTGATTGCGGGTTCCTTTACGAGGAGGTGATAGATCAACCAGTCTGCATCCTCTTCTTTCACCTTTATTCATTCCTCATGGGGGTGAATAAGGGTTTTTATCCTGCCGCTGAAAGATCGTGCTGTTGAGCTCCCCATTTTTTTATGTCTCGACAACTAATGAATGGTAATGGATCCTGACAATACTCCTGTTCCCTACCACACGCTGGTTGCCCTTTCAGATCATCTTTTTGAACAATGTGAGGATGATGTCTCATGCCTTTCGCCGATGCTCGATGCTCTTGACTCCGGTATGCGCAATGAATTACTGGCCAGTGACCTGCTCAACGCCTTCCAGGTATTTTATTATTATTTCCGGATGATGCCCGATGAGCTGGCGCAGGAACGGCTCGAACTGGAACCTGCTTCATCCCTCATCAAGGGGGTAAAAATTGACGAGATCGATCTGGTGGACCTGATCTTCTCGGTAAAAAACCATGAGCCGGTAATTATCGTTTCTGATGGTGAAACAACGCTCAAGACCTTCAAGGGAAAAACGGCCTATGCACAAGGGATGAGATATATAGAAAATCCCCCGTATTAATACAATAATTCTTAAGGGTTATTCCTGTCTGGCGGATCAATCCTTATGCCTGGTTTTCCTGCCTGTTATTGATTCAACACGTCTCAGCATCTTTCCCATCTGGCAACCGGGTAAATCGATGCATGGGTAAAGATCCGGGTTCAACAGGAAATTAACGATTTCTGCGGGCGCGTGATTTTTGTATGTCCCATTTTTGTTCCTTTATTATTCGCTTAATTCGGTGGATTTTTTGTAATCTGACCGCAATTTTATCTTCTTTTGCTATTTTTTTGTTAATCAAAGCGTATATTGCCCGGAGTACCATGCCATGAAGAAAGACCGGAACGAATTTGCACCACACGCGAATCCGGGAAAAGTTACTATCTGAAAATCCCAAAAAACCGGTCGTTTGCATCATCAGAGTGGAGTGCCTATCTTGGAAAGAAATACAAAAACCAGTACAGAAGCGGCAAAACCCGGACGTATATCACCCGGCCGGATGCCGGGCAACGAATCTGTCGCAGGCATACCAGGAGCCGTACAAAAGAACATCCACTATGGAATTGTTCACAGGAGCGCACAATTCGTGCCGGGAATTTCCGGAGAGAGGCCATGACACGCGGACGCCCGCCGCTCGTAGCGCAGGAGGATGCAAATCCGATCGCTGAGAAGCGTGGGACGGTCATGCATTACCAGCATGAACCCGGATCGCTCTGCGATTTTTCAATAATGAGCGCGGGGCGGGTTACATTTGTCCGGATTCGGAGAGTACGCCGGCTCTGTTGCACCATCAAAGAGCTCGCTCGCCAGTTCCTACCGGAGATCTCCGCACTCCGGATGATCGCATCAGCTCCTGCGATCTCCCGCGAGATTTGGTACTGCTCGCCAAAAAGTGTGTGGCGGTTCTTCCGGATCTGCGATGGATCGATCATCGAGCTGGGCCGTGATGGCATGCAGCTTGCACCAACCGGACCGGCACCGGCAAAAGGAGCCGCGTCTGCGGGTCTGGTACCGGCATCGAAATGAACGCTCCGGTTCCCGGGGGATGTCGACCCGACAGGGCTCCGTCGGTGATCGGGGATGACGATCCTTCTTTTGGGGATGTGACCAGAGGAAGTTTTGCGATATCTCAAAATACTCTTATTTTGCCAAATAAAGTCTGAATTGGGCGATTTTGAAAAACCACTTTTTTGTATGATCCCGGAAAAGTGCTGAATTCGCGGAAAATGGAGCTCTTAATTTTCGGATTCGTTCATTTTGATTGTTGTTCGGCTTGAATCGTGTGGTATTGACCCGGAAAAGTGCGCTAACAGACCCTTTTAGATTGAGGATCGCCTCAAAAGGTGTGATAGAGCATAGGAAAGGGAAAAAGGGGGGGGTTGGGGATCCTTCTATCTCTTGGGGGAGTTCGTGCGGGTTATGGTTAGTTCCTGATGAGAGGTAGATAATTCCGAAATACATCCGTAATGGTTCGATCTTTCCGGATTCTTGCAGTGTATCGACAAAGTCCCCACTATCCACATCACAACCCCATGCTCATCGGAGTGTTGCAACCGGTTTTTTTCGATAATTTTAACAAAGACCTCGTCACCTGCGGTTTTTGTCCCGCATGATACTGATAAACCCGTTTGCATCGTCATGATTGTAAAACAGGATGGACTCTTCCAGTACCATAGGTAGTGACAGCACGTCCGGAATAAAGAAATCTGTCCGTATCCCGGACAGCAAATACAATCCGATGTATTCATCACTCCACGGTGTGAGTTTTTACCAGGAAGATCACGCCATGATAGAACGGAAAATGAGCGATCCGTTCCTTGACCTTGACTGGACAACTCTTGAAAACTGGGCCGGGCCAAAAACCCTGTCACGGGGAAGACAGTACCAGCGCGAGGGACGAGTGCATGAGCTGGTTCGCAGCCCGAATGCTGCTATCGTCGCCTGGGTTGACGGGACTGAACGGTATGCAACTGCGGTGTACTTCGACAATGGCATCCGGTCGGTCTGCACGTGCCCGGTGGGGGATTCCTGTAAACATGCCGTTGCCGTTGTTCTTGAATATCTTGCCCTCCACAAGGAGACCCGGCCGATCCGGGACCTGCCGGCCGATGATTCCCGGCGACTGCTCCTCGGTGACAGAGCAGAGGGGATTTTTAAATCATCACAGTCCGGCACCGACCCTGATCTCCCGCGGGTTACCGGTTCCATCGCAAAGAAAAAAACAGCGGAACCAAAAAAACGTCAACTCTCTCTCCGTCATTACCTTTCGGGACTGTCCAAAGAAGATCTGATTGGCCTTCTTGAGGATCTTATGTCTGAATATCCGCAGGTCCGGCAGGAGGTGACTGACCGGAAATCCGTTGCTGCATCGGATGCCGGGCCTGTTCTTGAGGCCCTGCTCTCCGATATCGACATTATCTCGTGCGAGGAGGCGTGGAGCAACTCCTGGTCCGGTGAATCCCGGATTCCGGATTATACGCCGGTACGAAAACGGATTGAGCTCCTGCTGGAGATGGGATATCCCGATGCGGTTGTCGAGGCCGGGGGTATCCTACTGAAAAACGGCACAGCCCAGATCGAACAGAGCGATGATGAGGGAGGTGAGATTGACGAGGAGATCGCCTCGTGCATGGATCTCGTGTTCCAAGCGCTCCGGCGTTCATCC
>JAPKXT010000146.1 GCA_026394695.1 Methanoregula sp. | reverse complement strand
CTGCACTTCCGGGGCAGGTGTAAGATTTACTCCCAGTGCTGCGAGAACATCTGCCGAACCGCACCTGCTGCTCACGCCCCGGTTGCCGTGCTTGACCACCGGACATCCGGCCCCTGCAGCAACAAATGCTGAAGCGGTGCTGATGTTGAACGTCTGCATCCCGTCTCCTCCGGTACCGCAGGTGTCGACGAGCATCCGCCCGGTCACCGGTCTTACCGTGATCGCATGATCCCGCATCACCCGGGCACACGCAGCGATCTCATCCGCTGTTTCACCCTTCATATGCAGCGCAAGAAGGAATGCTCCGATCTGCGCCTGCGACGCTTTTCCCTCCATTATAATTTTCATCACCCCTGCAGCTTCAGCAGGGTTGAGATCCTGTCGTCCTGCAAGTTTTGTGAGCGTCTCTTTAAACGTCATGAGGTCCCCCGGTTCCGCTAAGGAAATTCTGGATAATCCGGTCGCCTTCCTGGGACAGGACACTCTCCGGGTGGAACTGGACACCTTCGATCGGGTACCGGGTATGCCGTACCCCCATCACGTACTGGTCGTCGAGGCTGGTTGCAGAAACCTGCAGATCCACAGGCAGGGAGTCTTCACGGGCAACCAGCGAGTGGTACCGTGTCGCGGTAAATGGTGATGGTATCCCGGTAAAAATCCCCTCTCCGTCGTGCTGGATTACCGAGGTCTTGCCATGCATAAGGTGTCCTGCCCTGACGACTTCGCCGCCGAAAGCTGTGCAGATCACCTGGTGCCCGAGACAGACCCCCAGCGTTGGAATTGTCCTGCTCATCGTCTCCAGCACTTCCCGGCAGACACCGGAATCGTGTGGTGTTCCCGGACCGGGTGAGAGGATAATCCGGTCGCATCCTGTCTTTTCGAGCTGGTCAAGCGGTGTGTCGCAGGTCATGACCACCGGATCTCCCCCGAGTTTGCCGACCTGCTGGTACAGGTTGAAGGTGAAACTGTCGTAGCAGTCAACAATCAGGACTTTCATGACGACACCCCGGCCCGTTCGATCGCCCGCAGCATCGCTGATGCCTTGCTCTCGGTCTCCTTCCATTCATTCTCCGGTACCGAATCAGCGACAATCCCCGCTCCCACCTGCACGTATGCCCGTCCATTGCGGACAATTACGGTACGGATTGCAATCGCAAACTCGAGATTCCGGTCAAACCCGATATACCCGACAGCCCCGGCATAGAGCCCGCGATTCTGCGTTTCTTCCTCGCTGATGATCTGCATTGCCCGTATTTTGGGTGCGCCCGATACGGTGCCGGCCGGAAAACAGGATTTGAAGGCATCATAACAATCCAGATTATCTCTGAGCACGCCATTGACCGTGGAGACAATGTGCTGGACATGGGAGAACTTCTCAATACCCATGAATTCTCCGACTTCAACAGAACCGAACCGGCATACCCGTCCGAGATCGTTTCTCGCGAGATCGACGAGCATCGTGTGCTCGGCCCGCTCTTTGGGATCTTCTAGAAGTTCCTGTGCAAGGTGTGCATCCTCACGGGCATCGCATCCCCGTGGACGGGTGCCGGCGATTGGCACGGTTGTTATCCGTCGTTTCTCGACCCGCACGAGCATCTCGGGGCTCGCCCCGATCACCTGCTCGTCCCCGAAATCAAGATAATACATATACGGGCTCGGGTTGATCTCCCGGAGCGCAGCATAGATCGCGAATGGATCGTTTTTTACCGCACACTCCATCCTGCGCGAGATCACTGCCTGAAAGATGTCCCCCGCGATAATGTACTCCTTCACTCGTTTTACGGATCGCTCAAATGCTTCCTGCGATACTGAAGGGATATACTCCGGCTTTTTACCGTTCGCCTGCTTCAGCGTTGCATTCGTGTTCTTACCCGCTGCAAGGCATGCAATATGATCACCCAGCGCCCGGATCTTCAAAACGCTCTGTTCATATTCTTCTTTCAGATCGGATTCGTAGGTGAGGAACGGGCTGGAGAAGATGAAGAGTTTCCGTTCAGCATGATCGAAGACTATGCAGTCCTTGGTGAGCATGAAACCGGCATCATGATCTCCACCGGCATGGTTCCCGACAGATGGTGGGCTGCCGTTGTGCCCCTCGCGTACTTTCTCAAAGAGCGAGTACACGCAGTCGTACGCGAAGTAGCCTACCATTCCACCGAAGAACCGGGGCGCCTTTACGTTCACATAGCAGAACCGGGAGAGGATTGACTTAATCTTGTCAACCGGTGTCTCACCCTCAGGTTCTTTTGCAATTGCAGTAAAACGTTCATTGCCCCGAACGTCCACAGTCTTACCTATCGTGACCACGAACTCGGGATCGATCCCGATATAGGAGTAGCGGGCGATCTTTTCGCTCCCCTCCATCGATTCAAGAAGGAACCCGCTACCGTTCCGGGTCCCGGTATATACATCCAGCGGTGAGATGTCCGGCAAAGGCAGCTCGGCACAGAGCGGGATGATCAGCGGTTTTGGCTGATCCTTTACTGCGGTCAGGTATTCCTTCAGTCCAAGATTAAAATTCAGTTGCTTTTTCATGCGAGTGGTTTCCATCCCATTGGCATCACCGTACCATCAGCTGCCGATTCCCTGGCAGTTGCATGAATCATGGTCTACTTTGTACATATTTATGCATTGTTGTATTTTTTTGGTTATTGGTGTATTTTATTTAACTTTTTAATTGGGGGAAGCAAAGAGCGCAGGGTGATGGGTCATACCGTACAGGCAGAGTATAAAAATGGTGCCGGAATTTCCTGCAGATAGCGGATATTCCCCTGTGGACAGACAAGGATAAATGGGTATATGGACGAGTTGCGATCCTGCGATTAATTGATACGCTCTGTTGTTGACAGTATTAAAGTAAACATCCCGTCTTTTGTAAGGCGGGCACCGGACACAGTACGGTGAGCATGATGAAGGAGAGCAATGAAGGGCGGGATCGATACCCCGATCGTTCCTGCCTTGTGCAACATATGTTATATCCCGTACGGTTGATCTTGCTGTTTAATATCGAGAAAGGAGAATATCAACTCTGATGAATATTCCTCTTCGCCTGCAACAGATTGAAGAAGAATTCGGACATCTGTCACCCGTGCAAAAAATCCTTCTGGGGACTGATGGCTCTGTAACCCAGTTACTGGAGGCAATCACCGGGAAACAGATAGTAATAACGACCAGAGTACAGGAAATTATTTCTGCTGATCCGGAGATTGCTCAAAAACTGGGAATACTGGCGGGAAGTCACGTCAATCACAGGGTTGTTGAAATAAAAAATATTGATTCCGGGGAGGTGCTGATATATGCGATTTCATATACCCCGATTGATCGTCTGCCACCCGAGTTCCGTAACGACCTTCTCAGAGCGGATATCCCTATCGGAAAAATAATCACGCAGCACAGGATAGAGGCCCGCCGGGAAATTCTGACTGCTGATGTCAGGCCTGCTTCAGGAGAAACCGCAGAGATATTCAAAATGTTCCGGAATGAACCACTTCTTTTCAGAGAATACCAGATAATTCATGGTGGACGGCCACTTATTGTTATCCAGGAGCAATTTCCTTATCATAAATTCCTCGATGAGCGCCGGGTAATTATCGAGACCCCCTCCCGCCTCCATTTAGGTCTGATAGACATGAATGGTATGTCCGGAAGAGTGGACGGGGGAATTGGAATTGCGCTTGAAGAACCCCGGTTGCTCCTCGAAGCACGAATCGCCGGTGAAATAGCGGTAAAAGGGGGTGATGCATGGTGCCGGGATACCGTCCTTTCAGTAGCCGGAAGTGTCCTCGGTCAGCTTAACATCCATGGGGGTATAGAATTCACCCTCCGGAACCACTTCAGGCAACATGCCGGTCTGGGGAGCGGAACGCAGGTTGCACTGGCAACTGCACGGGCGATATGCGAATTATATAACAGACCCCATACGCCCCGTGAGCTTGCCCTCCTTGCAGGACGTGGTGGGACATCAGGGATTGGAACAGGTGCATTTGAGCTGGGAGGCTTTTTAATCGACGGGGGACATAATTTCGGTCCGGGTAGGGAAAAAACATTTTTCTCTCCTTCCGGGACATCCAAAGGAGTACGCCCTGCCTGTGTAATAGTCCACCACGATTTTCCTGCAGACTGGAAAATACTCCTCGCGATTCCCAACCTTCCTCCTGGTGCAAGTGGTGGACGGGAGCAGGATATTTTTTCACAATTTTGTCCTGTTCCTGGTGAAGAAGTACGGGAGATATGCCACGAAATACTCATGCATATGCTCCCTGGGATCGTGGAACATGATCTTGACCTTTTTGCACGTGCTGTCAACAGGATTCAGGATCTCGGATTTAAAAAAGGGGAACTTGGTCTCCAGCACAAGGATATCCCGGCTCTGATCCAGGTAATGCGCGAAGCAGGAGCTGCCTGTGCAGGAATGAGTTCATTCGGCCCGACCCTTTTTGCGATAGGAGATTCAGATCTACACCATGTAGATGATGCAGTCAGGGAACATATGGCACCGCTCGGGGGTGGTACCACCATTCTGACCTGTGCGAGGAATACAGGTGCTTCTGTCCGTTGCATGGGACCCTGAAAGGGCTGGTAGCAACCGGGGTATGAATAAAAAAATCTTTCATTATTTTAATTGCGCAAAACTCTCCACGCATAGTACAGGGCCCACTTCGCGGTGCAATTTCTTCCGCTCTTTGTCTTCTTGCCTAAACTGATACAGAGAGGTGTGAGGGCGGATACGGATGCGGCCATCGAGGCGTTCGGGAAGAATGAACAAGTGAAGAAAGTATTCTGGACTTTGTTCGTAGCGATAGCCGGGCTGATTGAAAAAGAGCAGGTTCCTCTCCTGTATTCATCCATGGAACTTCTGTTCACACAAGGACCCCTCTCCCTGAAACCTGCACCACAGTTCATGGCTGAAGCGTTATCAATCGCGCTTTTTCCGGATACTCCGGTCTACGATGCATTGTTCAAAAGCACAAGCCCGTTCGGATCATTCCACGCTGGTTACTGCGGATCGTCAAGTGGCGCTCTGTGCAAAAAATACGGGGTAACGGCTATCCTGGTTTAAGGATACCAGGCGACAGATTTCTCTTCCTGCATACGGATATGCGATCTTCATTTTCCCACGCCCGTCACCATTCGGCTTCGCCTGGAGCGGGGGAGAAGGATAGAATCAATATGCCCTTTATGGCATTTTTGTACATTGAGGCAAATGTGCACAATTTTAAATGCCCCGCTGATCAATGGATCTGTATGTCTTCCAGCACCACTCAAACCGGTGGCAATCAGATCAAGCGCATTCCTGTGAAAGAACTCACTTGGGTGAGCCTGTATGACTTAAAAGAAGCCGGACAGAGTTATGATGAACTGCTTACCGGGATGATCCAACGCGAGCGGGACTACCGGGACTGGAAGATGATCACCGAGATTGACAGGACCGGCGAGTTTGTAGCTTTTGATCCGGAAGAGATTATGAACGGTGATTAACGCGCCGGGAGCGAGAGAGCGTGTTCACTCTTGTCATTGAAAGAAAAGCAGAAAAATTCCTAAAAAATCTTCCCCAAAAAACCCGGCGTATTATCGTTGAAAAAATCCTGGACTTAAGAGAAGATCCGTTTCCGAAAGGAAACAAGGAAAAACTAAACTACCCCCATCCACCCGCGGTGTACCGTCTTCATATCGGCAGATCCTTTACGGTATTTTATATCATCGAAACTGATGAAAACGTCATAAAAATCTTAAAAATCATGACAATTGAAAATGCTCATAAGGAGTATTCCCGTAGATAGTCTCCCTCTGCGCTTGCGACGGTCTGCCAGGGCAATGATTGCCTGTACCTCTTTAAGGGAGACCTTTGTCCATCCGCTCTGCCTCGTGTTCGGGAGATGGCAGGCTCCCGTCCCCCTATTTTTCATTCCACTCTACGATCGTTTTTTAGGATCCTGATCGTATTGTGCCAACCCATGTGCTCTAAACACCACAACGTAAAAAAGGGAAAAAGTTCACTGCATTGACATAATTAGCATCCAGGGAATGTACTGTACCGACACATATACCCTCAAAAAAGTGTACATAAAATCTTATTTACGCACGGTTCTGACAATCCCCAACCCCTCCAGCAACGCGGACGGTGACCTTAAGACGAATACACCGCGTTGCTCCGGGCAATCTTTCCTTTCTGCTTCTCCCAGGTCTTTGTGATGAGGAAACTCTCGTCCATATTTCCCACCATCTTCTCAAACTTCTTCATCGGGACCGCAAAGGTCAGGACATCCACCGGGACACAGGGACGTGCCGACGGGTCAAACATCCCGAGCACTGCCCGGGGGTTGGAGCGTTCCTGCTCAAGCCGGGAATAGTGAATGATCGAGGAACACCCTGAACCAAACGGACAGGTCACGCCATCCGGGTCGGCCTGGTCAAAATTTGCAAGCGTGAACAGTGCTGACAGCACCTCCGGCCGTGCAAAGAAGATCACCACGTCCGGGGTATCATCCGGCGTCAGCTTGTCCCAGCGCCGGAATGTGTAGCACCTGCCTTCAGCAGGCAGGGAGACACGATGGGCATCGATCTCATCGACGATCTCCGGGCTCTTTTTGTAGCGCTCGCCCTCGACCACACCGGGTTTTCCTGATGAGAGGAAGTACCGGAAGTTCTCGCTGCGCTGCGTATCGTAGCCAAGGTAGAACAGGCCGCCGCTGCAGGTGACTGAAGTCCGGTCAAAGACCAGTGAGGTCCCTTTCCTCACCCGTGCAAGATCGCAGACAAAGCATCGCCAGCCATTGGGGGTTTTTGCTTTCTCTGTCGTCCTGCTATCCTTGCCGACCTCAAACGTAATAGGCAGCTCAGCACCCGGGCAATATGTCTGCCACAGTGTCACAAACCGGTCACGAATCCCTGTATCCATGTGAGGATTTTCTTGTGCAGGATGGATATATAGTGTATCCATACAAGCCCGGATCGGGGACGGGCTGCCGTGTATCGCAGGGGTTTTCAGGACCAGATGGGTGAAATTCTCCGGCATTTTGGAACCTGCGTTATCGCAGGATTATTATTTCGAAAAAAAATCACCATTTCATGGTCTTCTCATCCCATTTCCTCCCATAGACAGCGTCCCGCTTCACCGCCCATGGGTAAATGACATAAAATAGTATGGCTCCGGCAAGCATGGCAAGAAGGATGCTGTTGGTGTAATACCCGATGAACTTACTCTCAAAAGGCCGGCCAAAGAAGATGGTGCCGCCACCAGCGAGAAGAAACATGCTCAGAAAAGTAGCCACAATCGTCACAAACCAGAACGAGAACATCATGTACTGGTCAATTCCAGCCTCCCGCGTCTTCACGAGCGCGTGCCATAAACGGTACGCGAAGTACGGATATGCCATGTTGATGAAAAATCCCACAATGCTCATCAGCGACCACGAGCCAAAAAGGTCACCGGCAATATTGCCGATCCCAAGGCCCCACGCAGCCGCCGGGCCAAACAGGATCCCGCAGACCACCGGAATGGCAGCGGCAGGTCGGACAGGGATACCTGCCACTACCCATTGCAGCTGGTTGAACGGGATAAGGAGCAGTGCATAGACGAGGGCATGTGCCGCAATCAGTTTCAGGCCTTTTTTTCCCGTCCAGACTGATAACAATTCGTGCATAATTCACCCCTCACATAATGTTCCCCGCACAAGCGAGAAGTAGATCCCGCAGCAGCAGAGTATGGCAAAGATCAAAGGGGGTTAAGAAACCGGTAAGCACCGCGAGAAGCAGTGCAATCTTCTTTGGTTCCAGAAACGCCATGAAGGATCCTTATGGGTAGGTGGGAACCTGCAGTGCAATTAAAGTAACGAAATGAAAAAAGGTTGGTGGGTTTATTCGCCCCGTTGTTTTTTCATATCTGCGATTGTTACGGATGGATTTTTGTATCGTCCCCGCTTTTTTGTCTTTGGCCCATACTGGATCGCTGCCACCGGGCAGAAATGTATGCAGGCGCAGCAGAGTTCACAGTGGTGCTTCCAGACCGGTTTTTCTTCAACCATATCGATGTTTTTCACCGGGCAGACAGCCGCACAGGTACCGCAGGACGTGCATTTCTCATCAGCAATGAAGTTTTTGTCAGCATCATGGAGCTTGCGGATGAACCCGTCATACATAATGCGTTTCAGGATTGCTGATAGAAATGCAGTATCGGGCCGCACGATAAGACCCTTGTCAATCATCGCAGCAATCTCAGATAAACGCTTGTCTGCATCGGAAAGAAGTTTATCTCTCTTTTCTCCCGTCGCAGGATCATAGAGCGGGACAAAGTTTCCCACCATCCTGACCGTAAATGCCGCATCGAGATGCCTTTTTGAGTGTGCAAAGACAAGGTCATCGAGCTGGTGCAGTGCGGAAGCCCCGAATCCTCCCATGGTAAGAACACCAAAACAATAGGCGGTCTGTGATACATCAAGGCGCTGCACAAATTCCGCCACGATCGACGGCAGCCCAAGATCATAGACCGGGCAGACAATCCCCACGCGGTCTGCACCCGCATGGATCTCTCCTTGTGTTGTAGCAAGCGATGCAATGGATACCAGCTCACCGTCACCAAGATGCGTACAGATACTTTTTGCTGCCGCCAGCGAGTTTCCGGTACCGGTAAAATAATATATAATGGTCTTCATTATGGGATTTTCTCCTGTTTTCAGATTAATCTGTTCCGGTTATTGGGGTTTATAGACAAAAAAGTTCGGTTATTGGTGCAAAGAAGCAGGTTTTTACACGAGCGGGAGAGTGTTGGGATGGATCATCAGAACAGTGGGATTAAAAAAAGAAGGGTCTTTTGCGGTTTCATGGGGGAAAGATATGGTACTAAAAATTTGTCTCTGTAGAAAACCTGATTTTGTTCATCTTTTTGTTGACATAAAAAATACGAAGGTGACCCCCTCTCTCCCCCAAAGGGGGAGGCAACCCAAGGGGTGCATCCCCTTGACCCCCTTTTGCAATCTGGTTAATCTTATGAGAGGTAATCGCAATGTGGGGGGATGCCCAAGCGGCGGGGGCGGAGGTTTAGCCGAAGCCCCCAAGAGCGTTATGATTTATTTTTATGAGCATTTCTAGAGAGCCAAAAATTTGTTTGTGATGTTCCGCCGCCTCAGGGTCTCTCCGAGGCACGGCGGGGCAAGGAGGTTTTAACATTTTTAGTCACTAAAACTACCGCGGGGCGTCCGTCTGAGAGGCGGCGGCGGTCATCGTAATCGAGGTATGGGGGTATCAGCCCATCTTCGTAAACCATTCAATACATGCGTTACCCATTCAAAACAGCGATGTACCAAAAAAGATTATCAAAAACCCGGTCATCCTTCCGGAAGCGGGGGTAGTGTCTCATCACTCAAAGACGGACTTGTCGGTACCACGCTCACCGAACTTTTCGGGATATGGGATTCAAGCGAGATCTTGATCCGGTTGATAATCGCCTGCACTTCACCCATCTTCCTCTCACTGTCAAACTCTAAGAAGATCTCGATATACACGTTGCTCCCTGACCGTCGCGAGCGGACCCCGTGCAGGGCGGTATAATCATTGAAGAAGGTTGCAAGGTGCCGGACAATCACCATCTGGAGTTCTTCATCAAGCGTCTTGTCGAGCAGGTCCGGCAGGGATGAGGTGATCACCCGGTATCCCGAGAACAGGAGGAAACCGGCGATCACAAAGGATGCAAGCGGATCGATATACAGTGACCAGCTGTAGGCTGAGAGTTCCATGGATGCAATCAGGGCAACAAGAACCGAGAAATCAGAGAAGGCCTTTGCGCGGAACAACCGCCACTGTGAATCCATGATCGGTGATGGCTCTCTTTTGTTGAACCGGAAATTCTTCAGCCAGAGCCATGAGTTCATACACACACCAATCACCATCAGAACGATACCCAGGTACACGCCCTCGTGCACGAGCTCTGCCGGAACGGCGACACGGTACAGCGCAACCAGAAAGACGATCACCAGCGAGATGAACATCACACCGCCCGTCATGACGGAGGTTATCGTCTCTAACTTGCCCATGCCATAATCGTACGTCCCGGCGCCCCCTTTTGCCATCTTCCGTATCGTGAGATAGGCAAAGAATGTGGCAATGATCTCGTTGAGGCATTTCACTGCATCGGCAAACAGGACAATCGAACCGGAAAGGGAGGCAGCTACAATATCCGGGATCCACAGCACGAAATCAATAATCAGGCTGGTCAGGACGGTCCGCTGTTTTTTCGCATAGGAATCCGGCCCACCCCCGTCATCGAAAGATACTGCATGCGACATGTGTTATTCTGTAATGCTGGGTTGTTCTGGCTGAAAAGGTCGTAGGATTCAATGCGGAAAGCGAGTGGTGATACACCATACCACGAGTTTCTTCCCCGGAACATCTGGAGCAGGATCTTTTTTTAGGAACCGGGCACGGATATGCCGGTACCCTGCCTACATCACCCTCAGGATGACAACCGTGATGTCATCGGACTGCGGGGCACTGCCACAGAACCTCCTGATCTCGTCAATAAGCCCGTCAATAATTTCCTGTACCGGATAATGCCGGTGTCTTGTTACGTAATCAACCAGCTGCTCCTCTCCAAATTCTTCATCCTGCAGGTTGAACGCCTCGGTAACACCATCGGTGTACATGACAATGAGGTCGCCGGGTTCCAGCACCAGTGTAGCACTGGTGACATTCACTTCAGGAACAACTCCCAGTGCAATGCACCGGCCTTCCCCAAGAGTCCGGATTTCGGGAGGATCGCCGCGTACGAGCAGGGGCGGGTTATGCCCGGCATTCACATACGTAAAGGTCATCGCCGGGACATCCAGCACACCGTAAAAGACCGTCACGAACATACTCGAGCGTCCATCCTCGTAGATCAACCGGTTCGCCTGCTGTAGTGCCACCGATGGATCAGGTTTTTCCTGGCTGCTTGCCCGGATGAGGGTGCGGGAAAGTGCCATGAACAGTGCAGCACTGACCCCTTTACCGGAGACATCGGCAACAACAAACCCCCTGCGATTACCCGTAACCGGTATAAAATCATAAAAGTCGCCACCGATCTCCATGGCAGGGATGGTGACTGCGGCAATATCCATACCCGGGATATCAGGGGTTGTTTCGGGCAGGAAATTTTCCTGGATCTCTTTTGCGATCCTGAGTTCCTGGGTATACCGCTCTTTTTCAGCAGTCGTGCGCCGGAGATCCCCGATGTTCTGTTTGAGGTCTGCGGCCATGCGGTTGAAGGATCCTGCAAGTTCCTCGAATTCGTCCCCGGTCCGGATCGTAACGCGGTAGTCAAGGTCACCTTTCCCCAGTGCGGATGCACCCTGCTTGAGGGTTTCCACCGGCCGGGTGATCGCACGCGAGAGAAAGACTGCAACGATGATGACAACGATAAGGAGCACACCGAACAATCCGGCAAAAATATCCCGGATCCGATCGGTCTGCTGGAGAATATGAGCAGTAGTATTCCCGGTGGCAGAATCGATCATCCCCTGGGTCTTTTTTGCAGGTGCAACGATCTGTTCTGCCGGCAGGGAAACGGCAAAGCTCCAGTTCAGGGAGCGCACCGGGGCATACGCGATATACACCTCTGAACCATTGAAGAGGACTTTCTCGATCCCGGTGTTACCTGCCGTCATGTTTTTGCCGACTGCAACAAGCCCGGGATTGTCACTTGTCAGTGCATTATCACTGCGGAAGGCTTCGTTCCACCGTATATCTCCGGCAGTCAGCCCGGGACGGCTGATGACATTTCCCTTGTCGTCAAGGAGTACGGCGTACCCGTTGCCCGCCAGCGTCAGGTTGAGAATATTCTGGTTGATGTATGCAATGGTCACATCCGAAGCGATGACCCATGAACCATACGGGGTCGGGACCTCCTGAGAACAGGTCATGATAAGGCCGTTACCGGATGCATCGACATACGGTCCGGACCAGACCGCATGGCCTGAATTTTTGGCACGGGTAAACCACTCCCGTGTGCGGGGATCATACCCGGGTGCGGTATAACTGACCCCGGGATAGGAACGCAGGATACCGGAATCTGTGGCTACATAGACACTCACCAGGTCGTCATCGGCGTGGAGTACTGCTTTGAGAAGATCATCCATGCCGGCAAGGGAGCGATATTCATCCGACCCGGTTATTGCAACCGAGCCCGGCGCGAGTTCAACAAGGGTACCGGTAAACGGATTGGCTGGGGGGGAGTTCCTGGTATACGAAGGTGTCCGTGGTGTAACCCCGGAATTGTTCAGGAGCGTTGTTGCATGGGCAGCAAGTATTCCCATCTCGGAAGCAGTATCTTTGAACAGCACATTGGTGATCTCTGCCTGGTCAGAAGCGATCCGGAGCATCGATCCCTCCGCAGCCTGCTCAAGGGCAACGGAGCTCTCATTGACTGCCTGTCGGCCAAGGGTCGAACTGCTCTGCCCTGCATACCTCCCGACATCGCTGATCGTGAAAAACGCTACAAATCCCGTAATACAAAGGGAAATTAAGGAGAGGGCAAGAAAAATAACAAGGATCTTTGTCCTGACATTGAGCTTTAGGATACGGGGTCCGGGCGAAGTCATAGGCTGGAGGCGTGAGGACATTCACGGTACCTGGATCATAGGGTGCAGGAGAAAACCCTTATCCTGCTTATACTATACCCGATGAGTTGGGGATCCAGGTCCGGGGTCATACGATATTTTTAGACCTCTGTCTTCATAAAACCATCAATTTGCTCGTGATACCGCACTGGTTGGAGTTGAAGGATAAAAATAACCGATTTTGTTATTGATGGCTTCTCTGCTTGAACAGGAACAAAAAAACGGTTGTTTATCATATCGTGTGGGCCAGATATGGTACAAATCTCATCTTTGATTTCACCCACCACCTGATGGGGGTCGCTCGGCCGCTTCGTTTTGGTCCTCACTGGGCAAGGGAGTTTTTGCTAATTATGCTCATAAAAACTGCTTCCCGACCTCCGCAGGCGCGTCCATTCAGAGGCATGGGGGCATCAACTCCAATGTTTGTAATCCTCTCACCACATGTGTTACCTACAAAAACTGTGAAGAGCAAAAAAAGGTGATCCTGCCGGCCATCATTCAATTTTCAGACGTTGATATTCAGCACCGTGCGGATGAGTAACCCGATAACAAATGATATCGCGGCAATCCCAAGACTGATTGCGAGCATTTCGGCAAAGCGTCTCCAGAAGGGAAGACCTTTTGCAACGGAGATGTAGAACGTGAACAGGAATATCACCAGAACTGCGCCGAACAGGGTGAACATGAGAGCGAAATACGGGTTGGCAAGAACCAGGAATGGCAGGATAAGCAGGGCAACGGTCACGATATAGGTGGCCCCGGTATAGACGGATGCCTTGAACGGGTCGGTTGGTCCCCCGTCCGATCGCTGTGAAAGATACTCGGACGCACCCATCGAAAGCGAGGCTGCCACACCCATGATCAGCCCGGCAACTGCGATGATCTGCGTGTTCTGGATAGCAAACGTGAGGCCGGCAAGCGTTCCGGTAAACTCCACGAGAGCATCATTGAGCCCGAGTACAACTGAGCCAACGTATTTCAGGCGCTCTTCATCAATGAGCGCGATGAGTTCTTTCTCGTGGGTTTCTTCGTTTTTTAATATCTCCTGTATCTCGGGAATCTGGTCAACGAGAGCCTGATCGTATCCTTGTGCACGCCGTTCCACGCCTTCCATGAGTTTGATTGCAAACGTCATGCCAAACACCCGTGCGATCAGGTAATAGAACCAGATACGGAGTGTGCCGGGTGCCACATCCTGGTGCGTATACTTTTTCCAGAGCGTATAATGCCCGAGTTCATCCTGTGCAATCCGGGTAAGCACGTCGCGGTTACGGGCATCACCCGTCATTTCCGCGATCCGGGTATAGATATGGTATTCGGTGATCTCGCCTTTCTGCAGGGCAAGGAGTGTTGATATGAGCGCTGGCTCAACCAAGGGTGTTGTCATGGGCACGTACCCGATATGCAGGATATGTCCTTAAACCCTGCGTCATCGTGTTCTTTCCGGCATGAAAAAACAACGGGAGCCCGTAGAAGATTACCGTTGATGATGCAATACATGAAATACCGGAAACGAACTAATACACCATTGTTAACAAAGGTGTTTGTAAAGTATGGACGCTGGCAAAGGATACACATTACCCCATCTTCCCTATGGGTATAAGGCCCTGGCCCCGTATATTTCGGAAGACCAACTCACGTTGCACCACCAGAAACATCACCAGGCCTATGTAACGGGTGCAAACGCAATCCTGGAAAAACTCGACAAGGCACGCAAGGACAATGCCGAACTGGACATGAAAGCACTCTTGAAAGAACTGTCCTTCCATCTCGGAGGTTTCCGCCTTCATACCCTGTTCTGGGAGAACATGGCCCCTGCAGGTGTTGGTGGCGGTGGAATACCAAAAGGTGAACTGGCAGAGGCAATCAATGCAGAGTTCGGGACATTCGAACAGTTCAAAAAGGAGTTCACCCAGGCTGCATCCAGTGTCGAAGGCTCAGGATGGGCAGTGCTGACGTATTGTATGAACACCCGGCGGCTCATGATAATGCAGGTCGAGAAGCACAATGTCAACATCATCCCGGGCTTCCGCATCCTGATGGCACTCGACGTCTGGGAGCATGCATACTATCTTGACTATATGAATGACCGGGCAAAGTTCATCGACGCGTTCTGGCATATTGTGAACTGGGACGAAGTGCAGGCGCGGTTGGTAACCCACCTGAAAAAATAACCTTTTTT
>JAPKXT010000200.1 GCA_026394695.1 Methanoregula sp. | reverse complement strand
AAAGTATGAACGATATTGTGGGCAGCAAAAAGATGGAGAACGGTATTGTCGTCTTCTGGATGGAAAAAGAAGATAAAAAGTATGAGTCGTTCAATTTCTCCGAACTGATCGACATGAAGATCAACGCACTGGATTTACTGGAGCACCCCAAATCCTACAAGGTTGATGTGCCCGGGCACAAACTCATCATCAAAAAATAAGTCTTTTCAGGAGAGCGCCGGGGTGGTAACACCAGATCTGATCCTTTTTAGCGGGAACCGGTGAAACGGTACGCCCCTTTTGGTACCTGTAGTTCAAACCGTGCACCCGTACCATAGGTCCCGGTTTCCCGGATGGACATACCGGTAATGGACACGATCTCCCGGGACAGGTACATATCAAGCCCGGTTTTCTGGAAAAACTGGCGGTTGAATATCTTCTCTTTTGCGTCGGGTGGGATACCGATGCCGTCATCCTCGCAGATCACGTGCAGTTCTTCAAATGACTCCTCGCAGGAGAACCGGATTGTCCTGATCTTCCCCCCATATCTCACTGCATTATCGACCAGGTGGAAAAACACTTTTCGCAGCATTTGATCGGCATAGATCTCCACACCTTCGGTATCATCCGACAGGATAATCGGTCCCAGCCGGATACCGGATATCGCAGATTTGATCGTCCTGCTGATACTGTACCATGCCGGAGGCTGAATCCCGATATTCTGGTAATCCCGGGTGAAAATCATCAGGTTCTGTATGGCATTTGCTGCTGCCAGCTCCTTATCAAAGGATCTGAGCAGGAAGTCCGGGTTGTGGAGCTGTTCTCTTGAGAGTTCAATAAAACCCTTCACTACGGTCAGGTGGTTGAGGATCTCGTGACGGGTAATGCTGTTGAAAAAATTGAGTTTTTTATTGGCCCTCTGGAGTGCATCTTCTTCCTGGATTTTTCCGGTAATATCCATGAGCGAGACGATTATCTTTCCGGTATCGGGAATGGGGGTGAAAGTACAAAACCCATTACGCGCTTCTCCATCGAATCGGATGAACCGGAATTCCTGGTTTGCCGGGATGGTTTCCACGCCAGCACGGCTTGTATTCTCGTACTCCTTCATACGTTCGAGGTCCGAAGGAACGATAAAATCCGTCCATTTTTTCCTGCCTTCAACTTCCTCCCTGACATACCCGATGATCTTTTCAAATTCAGGATTGATGTACGAGATGGTTGCATCCTCTTCGAGGATTGCAATCGCCGATGCGGTATTTTCGATGATGGTCCTGTATTGTGATTCGGAATCCTGCAGGGCGATCTCCCGTTGTCTCGAGAGAGTGATATCGGTAATTGAATCAATTGAACCGGCAAGTTCTCCGGACTTGTCAAAAATCGGTGAAGCAATTTCCTTTACGAGCAGAAAACGTCCCATTAAATCTGTTACCGGTATCTCTGCAGAGAGGGAATTTCCTGTCCACTGTATTCCCGTGTATCCCTGCTCTTCAATTTCGACGTCAGACGCAAAGATCAGGTCAACGATCATCGGGCGGCGTTCCCGGAAGAAGGGGAGAGCATATTCATAGCTGCCCTTTCCCAGGATGTCAACTGCCAGGATTCCGGTCAACTCCTCGATTGCACGGTTCCAGGCAATCACCCTGCCGGCCCGGTCGATCGCAAAGGTGGCACCCGGAATATTATAGATGACACCTGACATCTGCAGGTAATCGTACGCGAACGCATCATCCAGTCGTTTTTCATCACTAATCTCTGCAAAGGATGCGATTATCCTCGATGTACCGGGAATTACGCTGGCATTGAGAGAGACGCGATGGATCACTTTTTTCCGATCGACAAAATTAAAAGGATAATGTTTCGGGGTGCCGTCCTTTGTCAGTATCGTCTCGTTCATGTATTTCGTGAGTTTTTCAATATCTTCTGGTGCGACAAACTCCATCCACTTCTTTTTCCCGTCAATATCATTCCTGCGGTAACCGCTCATGTCTGCAAATTTGCTGTTCGTTAAGGAGATAGTCGAATCTTTCTCGATGATGACAGTTGGGACGCTGGTATGGTCAAAAATGGTACGGTAGGTTTTTCCGGATTCACGAAGCGCATGAAGTACCGCATCTCTCTTATTTTTTGTTGAAGGTGTTTTTTTTGCTACCATGGATACTCTTCTTGTTCTGATAAATCCGAAAATCCTGTTTTTTATTTTCAACCAGCGGCAATGTGCTGGAGAGCATACACTTTACGTTATTGAGTACGTAGACTTTCTGCTATAATTATGTATTGAAAGTTACCGAAGGGATACAGGTCTGTTGATCCGGGGGTGCTTTTTGTCCGGAAACCGGTAACCATTGTGTATTACTCCGCCCCACCCCAAGGCACCGGCTCCAGAATGTCCCCCCATCTCCGTTTTCACGTACCATTCCTGTATACGTCGCCGTATACCTTCCGGATCGGACCACTCACCGGTGACTGAACAAAAAAATCTACAGTATTCCACCGGCAATTCCTCGCGCGCTATGGGCTATCCTTTATTATTTCTTCTGCCAATGCTGTTCTTTTTTTCCTAAACCTTTAATCGCGTATTCCTGCTCGCTTTTTGATTCTGAACCATCCGGAACGGTCCATAATAAAATAAGTGGCAGGCAGACTATCCGGTTTTTATTGGACTATAACCACCCTTATTGGTAAAAAAAATATACTTTAATTCAGCGGCACATGCCGATACAAGGAGGATATATGAAAAATACACAGTTCATTCTTGCGGGATTCATTGTTGTGGCATTACTCTGCAGTGTTGGAACCGTCGCAGCACTTGACAACAATTCAACAGGCCCACAGAGTGCAGATAACGTAACTGATACTATCGAACCATATAGCGGACCTATTGATGCCGACAGTCCCCTGTACGGGCTGAAGCTTGCCATGGAAGATCTTGATGAGACATTCACGTTCAATGATACCCAGCTGATGGAAAAACGCCTTGACCACGGAAGACTCCGTATCGCTGAAGTCCGGCGGGAACTGCAACTTAACCGTACAGATGCAGCAGAGCGGGCGCTTGAGCTGTACAGGCAGAAACTGAACCTGACAGAAGGGTCATTAACCCCCTTTGCATCCAATGCAACCGGGCTTCTCCATGCACAGGAAATGATCACCTGGCACCAGGAAGTTCTCGCCGGTCTTGTACTCCAGTACCCGAACAATACGGGTCTTGCCCGGGCGTACAACAACAGTCTTTCACTGGAACTGAAGTTTGAGAATAAGACCGAGATGAGATTTGCCCGTTTCATAGAAAAGGATAACAAGATGGTGCTTAAAGCCGTGAAACTGGAGATCAGGAAGCAGAACCGTATTGACGACAACAACGCCACTGTTGTCAGGACCCTGGAGCAGGACAGAAATCAGAGCCGTGAAAGGATAACAAACCAAAAGGATCTGATTCCGGTAAATACGACCATCTCTCCACAACCCGGGCGGAGGGATGACACCCCCTCAGGAACAATTACCCCGCAGGACGACAGGAGTTCCTCACGGGATCAGGGGAAAAATGGACGTGACTAATTCAGTCACCTGACCACGAACGGGGAACATGTCCGATAACTAACCCCACTCATCGCGATTTGTGACAGTGATACGGGATAAAAATTAAAATTTCTTGATAATTTTTATACTCCTGCGTAATAATAATCAACAGGCTTGTGATGAAGTATATGACCCGGAACAGTGCTATTGCCCTCATCGTACTTCTTATTTTATGTATTCCGGGTAGTGCAGGTGCGGCACCTGTTCCTCCGGATTCATCGATCACGTACACAATCACGGTCGGGGAGGATGGTACGGGGATCTGGCACGTGGAGTACCGGACGCTCCTTGCATCCGATGACGACCTCAATGTGTTTGACAACTATGCCAAAAATGTTTCAACCCTCTACCTTCCCCAGTTCCAGGACCTGATGCAGCGCTCAGTTGCACAAGCGGCAGCCGCCACATCACGGAAAATGGAAATTACGGATTTTTCCGGTGATACGGTGATACAGACGTCCCCTACGGGCAGGTACGGGGTTGTGTTTTATTCCTTCAGCTGGAGAGGGTTTGCAAGAACAGGAGACCAGCTTACCATCGGAGATGCATTCGCCGGCGGTCTGTACCTGGCAAAAGACCATACTCTCATCATCCAGTATCCCGCAGGGTATACGGTCAGTCTTGCAGAACCTGCCCCCGACCAGGTGCGTGACGGGCTTATCTGGTATGGCCAGCGTTCATTCGGGGCCGGAGAGCCCCGGCTGGTCTTTGAACGATCCGGTTTCCCCTGGTTGCCACTCCTCCTGGGTAGTGTCCTTGCCATTATTGTGATCGCGGGGTTGTTGTTTATCATTAAAAAAAGACACCGTAATGAAGCACCGGATGAACCGGATGGTGCGGCGGTCCCGTTATCTGAAGCGGATCTGGTCAGCCTTGAAGAGAAAATTATCCGTCTGTTAAAAACCACCGGTGGCGAACAATACCAGTCCGAGATCGTTAAAAACCTGGGACTGCCGAAATCAACCGTAAGTGCCACTCTCAACGACCTCCACCGGCGTGGTGTTATCCAGAAGGTAAAAAAAGGAAGGGAAAATCTCATACGGCTGACCTGACTTGAGGGTGTGTTCCCGCGGAGATTACCTCACGGGATACTTCTTTTTAAGATCTCTTTAACGGGGGATTTTGACAAAAGGGTATACCGGTTCATTGATTTTTTTATTGTCTTGTATTTGTTTGAGGAGCTGCCCCGTGCAGGAAATCATGGTGTTGTCTGAAAAAAAGGAAGAACGTTCCTTTTAAACACCCCCGAAGGTTCTTTACCTGTCTTTTTTTAAATAATACACCATGTTTGGTGTGTATTTTTATGAGGATCTGTGGTCGAAATTGACTGTGTGAAGGGTTGAAGATCCCCATACGTTGATCATAATCCCTCTTCAGATTCAACATCCGCATGCCAATCAAATGTTACCTGCGGACGTTTATGATGGTTCTGAAGTGTGAACTGGACAGTAGAGATCCCCTTTCCCTGCCGTTACCCGCTGTTCTCGATTATAACTCCTCTCTTTTTTATCTGCTACCTTTGAGGGAAATGCAGGTATACTCCAACAAAATAAAAATGACAAGATTTAACACTTCCCATTCAAATCATTCCAGTCATCATATCTGGACGAATCGGATTGAGTGAGTATTATTGAGAGTAAACATGCACCTTCATCGAGCATCCAACAATTGCATCACATCTGAAAAAATATCAGGTACAGGGCACCTTACCAGGAACCATCACTAAAATACCGTTTGCGTTCAGTTACGTTTCAATCCGAAAAATGATAATTTCGAGGTGCTGCCATTCTGCAAGTTCAATCTCCCCTGCACTCAATTACCGGCATGAAACCCGGGGACCATTCCTGTTTTATTTATGATAATGACGAAGAGCACCGGAAAATTATCACCCCGTTTCTCCGCAATGGTCTCGAACAGAATGAGAAAGTAGTTTATATTGTCGATGCCAGAGACCCCAAAGCCATTTTCAACTATCTGAAAACCGATGGAGTTGACGTTGAACATTACCAGAAAAAAGGACAGTTCAGCATCCTTACGAGTACTGATACTTATCTGAAAGGAGGAGTATTCGATCCCGACTGGATGATGTCAATCCTTTCATCTGAGACACAAAAAGCACTTGATGAAGGGTATACCGCACTCAGGATGACTTGTGAAATGTCATGGGCGCTTCGGGGCTTACCAGGCTCCAGGCGGCTGATTGAATACGAGAACAATCTCAACACCTTTTTCCCGGGCTGCAGATGCCTTACCATCTGCCAGTATGACCGTCAGCAGTTCGATGCCGGGATCCTGTTGAATATTCTCCTGACACACCCGTTTGTGTTTATCGGTGCAAATATCTATCATAATTTTTACTATACCTCTCCCAATGATATCCAAAAACTCAACCGGTCGGACATAACACTGAACGGCTGGATCAAAAATATTATGGACCGCAGGGTAACTGAGGACGTATTGCGTGAGAGTGAGGAGCGGTACCGCCGTCTTACCGATAATTCACCCGATGTTATCTACCGCATGTCGCTCCCTGACGGGAAGTACGAGTATGTCAGCCCGGCAGCAATCGCCATCTTCGGCTATTCCCCGCAGGAGTTCTATGATAACCCGCAGATTGTCCGGAAGATCATCCACCCGGACTGGATTCCGTACTATGAGAGCCAGTGGCAACGGCTGGTGAAGGGGGATGTTCCCCCAATCTATGAGTACCAGATCGTGCATAAGAACGGTGATGTCCGTTGGAACAACCAGCGCAACGTCATGATCAGGGATGAGCAGGGAAACCTGGTTGCACTGGAAGGGATTGTAACCGATATCACCGAACGCAAACGGTCGGAAATGTTATTGAAACGATATAATGAAGAACTTGATTCGGAGGTCCATTCACGTACGATTGACCTTGAACGCGTCAATACCATGCTCGGGGTTGAGGTTATCCAGCGAACACTGGCAGAAGAAAGTATACGGAAATCCTTAAACGAGAGAGAGCTCCTGCTCCGTGAGATCTATCACCGGGTCAGGAACAACCTTCAGATTATTGTAAGTCTCATCAGCCTCCAGTCCCGGAATATCAAAGACCCCTATCTTCTGGAAACCCTGGGGGATTTTAAGAACCGCATCAAGGCGATGGCACATGTCCATGACTGGTTGTGTCGTGCCGATGACATCTCAAGAATCGACCTGTCTGAAATTGTCACATTTCTGGGAACGAGCCTTTTCAAGTCCTATAAGATCGATCCTCAGCTTATCCGGTTGAACGTCGATATGAAAGACATTCACATTACCATAGACTCTGCAATTTCCATCAGCCTTATTCTTAACGAACTCATCACAAATTCAATAAAGCACGCGTTTCCCAATGGGACTGCGGGAGAGATCACCATTGCAGGACGCCGGGAAGCCGATACTCTTGTACTCTCCATCAGGGACACTGGGATCGGGATGCCAAAAGACCTTGACTGGACGGGTAGTCAACAAACACTCGGGCTCCGGTTGGTGGTGAGCCTGGTGGAACAGTTGAACGGCACTATTGAACTTGACCGGGCGGAGGGAACAAAGTTTACGATTGTCGTGAAGGAGAAGGATTAACCGTGATTATTTTTTTATAAGATGCTGCTATAGTATCCGTGCTCTTTTCTGAAGATCTTACTTGAATTTTTTTAATTTCTGATGACAATTACATTTATCATACATTCACCTAATATACCAAAAAGAGAGAATCTGGTCCTCCTGACAGTAGATATAATCAATATATGCTCTGCGTATCCGGGATGACCCACACAGTCAACGTGGGTGTGCTGTATGAAAAAACAAGGAATAAAAAACATTAAGGAACCCTCTTTGAAAAAATCAAAAACACCAGAAAATAATAGGCCCAGCCCGGCAGAAGCGCTGGAGGAAAGCGAGGGAAAATTTCGCGAGATATTCAATAAGGTAAATGACGCAATTCATCTCCATGAGATTGAACCCGACGGTAGCCCCGGCAGGTTCATCGATGTGAACGAGGTTGCCTGCCAGATGCTGCAGTACTCGAGGGACGAGATGCTGCAGCATACCCCGCTCAATTTTGCCACAGAATACCACAGCCGTCCTCTGGAAAAAATTGTAGAGGAATTAAAGACTGCCGGGCATGCGGTCTTTGAGACCGGGCACAGGAGGAAAGATGGGACAATTGTCCAAGTCGAGATCAACGCGCATGTTATCCAGTTTGGCAGAAAGAGACGGGTGCTTTCTGTTGTCCGGGATATCACCGAGCGAAAACAGGTGGAGGAGGAACTGCGGCAGAGCGAGGAACGCTTAAACCTTGCCATCGACGGTGCAAACCTCGGGCTCTGGGATATGAATCTCCTTACAGGGGGGATGGTTCATAACAGGCGCTGGGCTGAGATGCTGGGCTTTTCAATAGATGAATTGGAAAAGCCTTCAGTCTGGTGGGGTGAACGCATCCATCCTGATGATTACCAGAATGTCCTGAACCTTAGTAATTTACATCGTGCCGGAAAAGTTCCGTTCTTTGATGCAGTATACAGGATGAAACACAAGGACGGGAGCTGGAGATGGGTGCATTCGCAGGGGAAAGTCGTCTCCCGGGACACCGATGGCCGACCACTCCGCATGATCGGGATCAACCAGGATATCACCGAGCAAAAGCGGGCAGGAGAAACAGAGC
>JAPKXT010000089.1 GCA_026394695.1 Methanoregula sp. | reverse complement strand
CAGGATGTCACGCTCGACCGCGACATGACGGTCCGGGAGATCCTCGAGTTCCACGGCAGGCTTTACAATATGCCGCGTGAAGAACGCAAAAAACGGATCGATGAACTCCTCGTGCTCGTCCAGCTCACATCGAAACAGGATGAACGTACAAAAAACCTGAGCGGGGGCATGAAACGCAGGCTCGAGATCGCCCGCGGACTGATGACCCGCCCGAAGGTACTCTTTTTGGATGAACCCACCATCGGACTTGACCCGCAGACAAGGATGCGGATGTGGGAATATATCAAAGGCGTGAATGATGAGGGCACAACCATCTTTCTCACCACCCATTACATGGATGAAGCAGACCAGCTTTCCGACCGTATCAGCATCATCGACCAGGGGAAAATTGTCATCTCCGGCACATCGTGGGAACTCAAGAACACGCTCGGACGGGATCTCATTTACCTGGAGACAAATAACAACGAAGCCGCGATACGGCTCTTAAAAGATCTCCCCAGTGTCCGAGATGTGAAGACCAAGACAAAGGGATTTGTGCTGATGGTAAACGAGGACGGGACTAAGGTATTGCCCATTGTTATAGACACGTTGCGGAATGCAGGAATCGACAGCTTGACTATCAACTTAAAAAAACCTTCCATGGATGATGTCTTTATCTTCTATACCGGAAAAGATCTCCGGGACGAGCCGACCGGTAAAGCCGCGTTCCTGACGACGCATCCGGGAGGGCGATAATATGTCCTACGGATTTACCACCATCTACTGGCGGGACATGATCCGGTTTGTCAGGTTCAAGACCCTGCTGGTCTCTTCGCTCCTCCAGCCGGCGCTCTGGCTTGCATTTTTCGGCATTGCCATGTCGAGCAGTTTTGATTCCCTGATGGCGGGTATGCCGGTTGTACCGGGTGTGCATACGGTAGGGTACCTCACCTTCATGGGTGCCGGTATCATCGCGATGACGACCTTGTTCACCAGCCTCTTTGGCGGCATCGTGATCCTTTTTGACAAGAACTGGGGGCTGATGCGTGAGATCCTCGCAAGCCCGATGAACAGGAACCACATCATCTTCGGGATAGGGCTCTCTGGGGTCACCAAGTCCTTTATCCAGGCTATCATTATCATGGTCTTTGGTATCCTGATTGGGGCAGCATTCTTTGCCGGGTTCACTGCAGTCCAGGTCATCATCGGGGTGGTGGGTATCCTCGCATTTGTCGGCATGTTTGCATTAGGGTTCCTGTTCCTGTCAGCAGCAATTGCCATCTCCATGGAGAGCCCTGAAGGACTGCAGGGAGTTACTACCCTGTTGACCATGCCGATATTTTTTGCCAGCAATGCTCTTTACCCGACAGACTCCTTCCCGGAGATTTTGAAAATAATCTCTGTCTATAATCCCATGACGCTGCTCATCACGGGCATACGTTACTTTGCCATCGGCCCGGATTTCATTGCGCTGGGAAAATATTACCAGTACACACCAGCTGATATCCTGATGTCATATCTTGGGCTTGTGGTATTTACCGCGGTCATGTTTGTGCTGGCCTGGTGGCGCTTTAAAAAAGCTGTTGTAACGTAAGAATCCGAAGAACTGTTCCCGGTTGATCTCCGGGACGATCCTTCCCGGTGATCCCGTTTGCATGAACATACGTGGATACCGGGCCGGATCCTGTCAGATATATCCGGTGAACCGCACGATCCCGTACACTGCGAGCATAACGACGGCAAGGACAATCGCCCTCGTGTTGATCACGTCGACAAATTTCTGACGGTACCCTGGCTCATTCATGGCTTTCCAGACCGGATATATAAGAACCAGTCCCAGCGGTAAAAACGGGAGGAGCCAGAAAAAACCCGGTTCTCCTGATGAGAAAATACCTATAATTGCAAATGCCATGACCATAAGGGTCATCATCAGGTAAAATCCCCGGCGTTCACCCACCAGCACTACGGTGTTTTTTCTCTCGGACCGGTCTTTCTCGAGATCGCGAATCTCGTTGCAGAGCTCGCCGACTGCCCCGAATATCCCGAGCAGGACAAAGAACACGAGCCCGGTCAGGTCAGGGGGATGGTAGAGCATATAGCCGAGTAACCCGTACAGTGCGGGAAACAGGGCATGATAGACCAGATCGAGCCCGGCGATGTTCTTTGCTTCAATGAAAAACGAATAGGTGACAAATACAAACATCACGGCAAGTTCAACCGGCAGGAGATGGACCGGCATCAGCACCATGCAGCCAACAGAGAGTAAAAGGAAAAAATAACTGACCTGTTTTGCGGTCCGGCAACTCAAAGATCCATCGGCAAGCGGGTTCCGTGGTTTTACTGCACGGGCATCCAGCGCCATGTCCGAGATATCATTGATGACAAAACCAAATGCTGATGAAGCGGCAATGAAGATGAGAAGGACGACCAGTAAACTGTCAGGGGGCAAAACCGTGAGCAGCGCACCGAACATACCGGCAAGGATGAAGAGAATCCCATATGCTTCAAACCGGATAAGTCTTCGTAACGGGTGATAGATGTACAACCTCTCCTTAGTCCATGCAGAATACTGGTACTCATTAGGCTTGGGGAGAATTTATTGATTCTGAAGGGGGGGATTTTCCCGGCCTGCCCTCAGTCGACAGGGTTGAAGTGACACGGCAGAATCATTCAATAGTCCTGCAGGAGAACATTAGAACAGATACCGGAGCAGGGAATGGCGCACGTACTGGTCTCACCGCTGAACTGGGGCCTGGGGCATGCAACCCGGGATATCCCGTTGATCAAAAATCTGCTTGATCATTCCCATGATGTGACGGTTGCGGCATGCGGAAATGCACTGTCCGTGCTAAAAAAAGAGTTCCCCGACTGCCAGTTCATTGACTTTCCTGATTATCCCGTACCCTATAGCGCAAGCCGCTTTTTTCTGCCGAAATTCGTCGCATTCTTTCCGCTTATGCTCAAGGCAGTTTCCGATGAACGGAAAAACCTCGACCTGATTCTTTCAAAAAAGCGGTTTGACCTGATCATCAGCGACAACCGGCTGGGAGTCTTTTCTGCAAAAATCCCTTCCGTTTTTATCACTCACCAGCTCCACTACCATCTCCCGATGGTCTTCTGGCCTGTGGAACTCCTCGCCGTTGCAATGAACGGGTACCTGCATGGAAAATACCGGCATATTATTGTCCCCGATAACCCTCCCGGCCCGACAGCACTTGCCGGTAAACTGTCCCGGCCCGGGATGGATAAGACAAAAAAGAGAGTATATTATTCCGGTATCCTGACCAGCACGCAGAAGCGGGAAATTGCCCAGGACCTTGATTATCTTGTCATGATATCCGGGCCTGAACCCCAGAGGACGCAGCTCGAGAAGATACTTCTTCCCCAGGTAAACGGGATCGAGGGAAACAGTGTCGTCCTGCTTGGCAGCCCGAACAATCACGAATTACCGGTTCAATCCTCTCGTTGCAGGGTCATCACCTATGCCTCGACGATGGAAAAAGAGGTGCTCATGAACCGTGCGAAGTTTATCATCTGTCGTTCGGGATATACTTCCATGATGGAGATAGCAGAGCTGGGAAAGCAGCACGCCCTCTTTATACCAACACCCGGGCAGACAGAACAGGAATACCTTTCATGGTATTATGAAAAAAAAGGGTGGTTTTATTCTCAAAGCCAGTACCGGCTCAACCTGCCGGAGGATATCCGGCTCGCACAGCAACCTCGCTACACGGGATTTCCCGCTGTGCCAAAAACCGGGGAAAATGCAGAGCGGCTCTATGACCAGATATTTTCCCCGTATCTTGAATGATGGTTCCCACAACCGGTAAAAAACACCTATGAAACTTCTGGTTACCTGCCACAATGAAAATTCTTCATCAACATTTTCCCAGGAAAGGTACCTTCACCGGAACATCCCAAGCAGTTTATACGAAAGGCATGCCCACCAGTATTCATGGATGATCTGGTATTTGTGGGAGCACTGGGGATTACCGGGCTCTGCATAGCAGCCATCATTCTTCTCTATGGGGCATATTCAGTTGCGATAATGATGTATACAGCGCTCGTGTCAGGACAATTTGAAGTGATTCTGACCTGGGGCATTGTGATCCTGGTTGCCGGCACGCTGTACATGGCCACCGGGTGCTGGCTGCGGAAAACCGGACACATCTGATCTTTTTTTTCCCTCATGAAAGACCACAGAGGGTTGTCGTAAAAGATATTGTTCAACGGGATCCAACCGATGAGTTCAGATGCAGGGATTTCAAGTACAGGGATTTTGTTAGGGGTACTATACTATTGTAACACCCGAATATAAGAAGGATTTAAGGAGTTAAAAATGACAAAAAAAGCATATCCAAAATGCGTCTTAAAAAGTAAGGTCATTGTGGAACTAAATGCTGTTCAATAATCAAGATTTTTTTACATCGTTAGGGAAATTCTTCATCAGATAAAGGAGGGGACCGTGCCTGTCTCCTCCCTTTACCCACCCCTCCGCCTTGCGATAGTGTAGTATTACCTGTTCTGGGGTTATCACAATGGGGGGCGCCAAAAGTGTCGGGGGCAAGCCAAAGGCGAAGGCTCCTGGAACGTTATGATTTGGTGGGCTTTGTTGAAACCCTATAGAAACAATCAATCGCTCTTGGGGGCTCCAGCACATCGTGCTTCCGCCCCCGCCGCTCGGGCATCCCCCCTATTGCGATAATCCCTGATAATGTTGAAAATAATCTCCGAAAAAAGAGGGTGTCAAGGGGATGCTCCCCTTGGGCTGCCTCCCCCTCTGGGGGAGAGAGGGGGTCACCCTCCCAGCTGCCGCAGAGAATAAGCAAATTACCGGAAAAAGAGGATTTTAACAATGAGTTTTTTCCCGGTTATCATACCGGCATGCACGAAAAGAACGTTTTCCTTGTTTAGGGCGATATTTTTTCCTGGTCGATCCGGTACCCGGTTTTTGGTATGGAGATCTCAAATCTTACTCCTTTGCCCGGTGAGCCATTTTCCTTAATGGTGATTCCGGTAATAGAGAGAATCTCGCGGACAAGGAACAACCCGATACCGGATCTCCTGTCAACAACCCGGCCAAAAATTTTCTCTTTTTTATCT
>JAPKXT010000164.1 GCA_026394695.1 Methanoregula sp. | reverse complement strand
GCACGTAAATATGCAGAATTTTAAATTTTTCCAATTTCCTTTTTGTGTCTCCATAGGTATTCGATCGGGGTCATCCTGCAGAAATAATAGGTAAAACTGTTAGCATCAGAAGTTCTGCATGAGAGCCATGTGCCAGGCTCGTGAGGAGGGGTGAGTATTTCCCCATGGCCAGATCTCGTTCACCCCGGCCACTTAATCAAAAAACAGAAGACCCGACTACCACGTTACGGTAACGCACTTTCGAAGGTGGTGGGAATTTGCAATTATCTCTTCAATAAAAAAACCAATGAATATCAGGAGGAATTCAGGAAATTATCCTTCTCTTGCTGCATACAAATACTCCTGCGCGAACCCGCAGTAGTTCCCGAAGTGGTTTCGTGCGAAGCTACGGATCGTATCGTACTCGCGTGTAGTCAGTGGTGCATTTCCGGGGAGGTCAGGAAGGTAGTGTTCCCGCATGATCCGGCGTATCCAGACATCAACTGGAAATGATTCATACTTCTGGAAGGCAAAAAGGAGGATGCAGTCAGCAGCTTTAGGGCCTACACCCTTCATTTTCATCAGTTCTTTGCGGGCATCCTCAAACGGAAGCCTGTCGATCGTTTCCTCCCAGCATTTCTCATCAGTGACCGAACAGGAAGTGTCAAAGACATAGGGCTGGCGATAACCTAACCGGCACTCTGTCAAATCTTCAAACCCCCTGCACGAAATTGAGGAAGGTTCAGGAAATGTAAAATACGTTTTTCCCTCGAAATCGATCGTTTTACCGAACCGCTCAGCAATCGAGGCTATCCTGCGCCGGATAGTCGGGATATTTGAATTCGTCGAGCAGATGTAAGAGATGAGGCACTCCCATTTCGGCTGCCTGATCAGACGCAACCCGGCACATTGTGTGATTGCGGTGTGAATGAAAGGATCATGATCAATAGAAGTCAGGATTGGTATGATGTCCAGATCAAGGGAAAAATAGTTTTTAATAAACGATCCGGGAGCACCATGAAATATGATCTGCATACCCTCCTGCCGTATCCTGATAACCCTTCTGCCAACGACACCATACCACCATCCATCATCAGTACGATCCCATCGGAATACCTGGCCACAACCAAGTGTGCTGTCGAGTGAGAATTGCTGATCAGATGAGAGGGTCATCGTTGGCATGATGCTGGCGTGTGTCAGAAAATTTGTTGTTCAACGTATATTCTGGATATTTTGAATTCAACTTTGGTGATGCAGAAACTATGTTTTATGTGGTGTGTAAATTATGTGCCCCAAATAAAAGGTTACTTTCGCATCATAACGAATAGCCTTTTAATATATAAATCAATAGTTCTTTTTATGGAATTATCACAAACGCTCAAAACATTTATTGAAGAGGGACAGGATTGGGAGCGAAAAAACACATCGGTAAAAGGTGTTTCCATCATCAGGCTGCCGGCAACAAAGAACCGGGCTGCCTCTCTTGCCATCGACATAAACCCGATCGGTGAACATGGTCTCCCCATGAAGAAAAAAGGGATCATGATCATGAATGCCACAGAACTTGCTGCGTTCAGGGTGACATTCACCAATGAAAAAATTGATAGCCTGATCAAGGCACTTGAAGAGGTCCTTCCCGAACGTAAAGCAGCAGCAAAGTCCTCAAAGATAGATGTTGTCCAGATATAACCGGGACAATTACTATTGATTACCGGGGAAAAGGAGGGATTATTATCGCGAAATGGTGGGCGATATGCATATTTTTTATCATCGTTGTAGTGATGGTGTCCGGCTGTCTTGGTTCTAAGACGACATCGGGATCGAACCCCCAGGTACCTGCAGTATTGGTGGATTATTACCGTACCGGTGGCATTGCAGGTTTTAATGACCGGCTGGTCATCTTTGACAACGGAATTGCTCTGGTATCGAGCAAAACCACAAACAGTGAGATTGAACTGAACCAGACAGATATCGACAGTATCATTATGCTCTTTGATCATGCGCAGTTCTCTCATCTGGAAGGGAATTATTCGGCCCGGCCTGGCAGTGTCGATTTGATTAAATATTCGATAAGTTACGAAAACAAGACGGTGAACACCGAGGATACCGCCATGCCCCCATCCCTAAAACCGGTAATTGCTGAATTGAACCGGATCGTAGGAATGGGTACCCGTAATGAACAATCCTCTCTCCTGGCAGCAAATCTGCCCCGATGAATATCTCTCTTTTATTTTCCTTGTCGGTAATTCCATTCCTTAATCGAATATACGAACGGAGTAATAATTTTGGGTACTATGCTATTGTAACACCCGGATCTAAGAAGGATTTACGGGATTAAAAATGGCAAAAAATGCATATTCAAAATGCGTTGTAAAAAAGTAAGGTGATTGTGGAACTAAATAATGTTCAATAATCAAGATTTTTTTACATCATTATGTAAATTCTTCATCAAATAAAGGAGGGGACAGTACCAGTCCCCTCCCTTTACCCACTCCTGCGCCTTGGGATATTGTAGTATTACCTGTTCTGGGGTTATCGCAATTTGGGGCGCCATAGTGGCGGGGGGAAAGCCAAAAGCGACGCCCCCTGGAACGTTATGATTTGGTGTTAAACCGGTAGTTAACCCTAATCTTTTAAGAAATAATGAGCGATACCGTTTGAGCAGCAATCCGAAAAACATAGATAACTTCCAGGAACGCGAGGAAAATGGATATTTTTCACAATAAAAAAGAATTATTTCTTTTCATACAGGCATGACTGAATATCGTGCCCAAGTTTTCCGATTGCATCCGCCCGGCACCTCTGGCAGTGGCGCATCTGTTTGACATATTTTCCGCACTCATCCTGCATTTTGCGTTTCATTTCCGGTGTTGGCGGGGTGATATTGGCAAATTTATATTGTGCAATAAGCGGTATGACGTTGAATGTGTACACGCCCATCTCGCCAACCTTTTTTGCAATCGCCGGGATATGATCCTCATTTATTCCGGGAATATAGACGGTATTGATCTTCACGATCATATGTCTTCTGACTGCCTCTTCGATGCCTTTTAGCTGCTGGGCGAGGAGAATTTTTGCACCTTCGATTCCCGTGTAGCGCTTGCCCTTATAATCGATAAACTGGTAGATCCTGGCGCCGATCTCCGGGTCAATGGCATTTAAGGTAACCGTAACATTACCGACATCGTATTTCTGGAGCAGGTCGATCTTATCCGGAAGTAACAGGCCGTTTGTACTGATGCATTTGATGACATTGGGGTACTGCTCGTGAAGACGGCGGAGCGTTTCAAAGGTCTCTTCATTTGCAAGCGGTTCACCAGGGCCGGCGATTCCGACGACCTTGATATAATCGTATTTGTCCACAACTTTTTTGACCATATCCATGGACTCATCAGGATTGAGAACCCGTGTTGTGACACCAGGGCGACTCTCATTCACACAGTCAAAGTCACGGATACAGTAGTTGCACTGGATGTTGCACTTGGGTGCCACCGGAATATGACATCTCCCGAACGTGTGGCACGCTTTTTCGGAAAAACAGGGGTGTTCCTGGATCTTTCGCATCTGCGCCGGGTCCCACTGGACTTTTTTTCCGGCGACATCCGCAACTCTCACTTCATCAGACATATTCAACATCACTACTTGGGCGGTGAATGTATAAATAAAGTGCAATGATGATAAACGACCCACTTCCCCATACGGGTGACAGTGGTTGTTTTTCGTTGTTGTCCACATTATGTGAAGATGGGTGAGTTTCACGAATTGACAATTAAAAGAAGAAACCGTCCTTATGCACAATCTTATTGGTCGCTCAAATTAGTCAGACCACGCATAATCTTAGACAAAATCATCACCCCTCTATTCCCGGTGCTCATGGAGTCAACTGTATATGCCTGTCAGGATTACAGTATATACAAGCAGTATGAAGAAATCTGAAAAAATCAAGGGGAAAGAAGCGGTTGCCGCCCGCAAAAAAAAGCAGGTCCGGTATGGAATACTGGTGATAGCGGGGATTATTATAATTGCTATCCTCGGGTTTGTGATCTTCAATCCCTATGTCGCGAAAGTTGGCGATACGGTGACCGTATATTATACCGGAACACTGGACGATGGCAGTGTTTTTGACACAAACGTGAATGCCACCCCGTTGGTATTTACGCTTGGAAAAGGGATGGTTATCCCGGGTTTTGACGAGGCTGTTTCCGGCATGGCAGTGAACGAAGAAAAAACGGTGAGGATCCCTGCCGATAAAGCGTATGGATCATATAACAGTTCACTTGTTCATGTCCTGAACAGGTCGGTACTTCCCGCCAACATGACACCGGTTGTGGGACAATTCTTAACTATCCGGAATACAATCGATGGGACAGCCAGTGTGGTAAAAATTATCAATGTCACCTCTTCGACAATCACCCTGGATGGGAACCATGCACTGGTGGGTAAAAACCTGACCTTCTCGATCAAGCTGGTCGCGATCAACAAATAATGATATAAATTTTTAAAATCTTCGTTTTAAAACGGGATAATTTTTAAAAAAAACACCATGGGCCCGGCCGGATTCGAACCGGCGACCTCCGCCGTGTAAGGGCGACGTCATAACCAACTAGACCACGAGCCCGGTCTCTTACTAATGTTTCCCTGCACCCTATTAACATTGTTGATATCCCCCATAGATATACCCTGATTCTGCATAGAGCATGAAATTGAGAAATGATAAAAAAATTCAGAACAAAAAAACCGGGCAGAAAAAAACGGGAGTTGGATGTTCTTTCCTGATATTATTCTTTTTTGAGTTTGATATCTATTGCATATTTTTCTGCATTCCTGTCAGCTATTGCCTGGATAGTTGCGATCTCGGCATCCTGTCGTGTTGGCTTGAACAGGTGACGGAACCGTTTCTGGGTCTTTAAGTATTCTTCGACCGGCTTACGCACAACCTTCTTTGCTTTTACTACTTTACCATCGACCATTTCATAATTGACCCAGAGTCCTGTCTCGATTGCCAGTTTCGCAACAGCGATGGTCTGCTCCCCTTCAAAACCCCAGCCGGTACAGCAGGGTGCATGAACCTGGATATAGCAGGGTCCCACGGTATTGATCGCCTTCTCTACCTTCTGCATGAGATCAGCCGGATAGGCTATTGATGCAGTCGCGACATAGGGTGCGCCATGTGCTGCAATAATCTGCGGGATGTCTTTTTTCGGGCGTTTGTTACCAAACGAGCATTTACCAGCCGGGCTTGTTGTGGTACTCGCATCATACGGCGTGGCACCGGAACGCTGGATACCGGTGTTCATGTAGGCTTCATTGTCGTAGCATATGTAGGTAAAATCATGACCACGTTCAAAGGCACCGCTGATACAAATCATGCCGATGTCGAACGTTGCCCCGTCACCTGCCATGATGACTACTTTCTCTGTCCTGCCTTGTTTTTTGAGCGAGGCTTCGACACCTGATGCAACTGCTGATGCATTTTCAAAGAGGGAGTGGATCCATGGGACTTTCCATGCAGTCTCCGGATAGGGTGTGGAGAACACTTCCATACACCCTGTAGCTGAGACCACAATGGTGTTTGTGCCTGCGGCTTTTGTTACCAGTCTCGCTGCAAGTGCAGCGCCGCACCCGCCACATGCCCGGTGCCCGCAATCAAATAATTCAAGAGTTTTGTCGACCATTTCAGAGCACCTCCGTGCGCAGTCCATAGAACATGTCGCCCTGTCCCTTCCCGATGAGTCCGACAATCGCCTTGATGTCTTTCTTTCTGACGTCCCTTCCGCCAAGGCCGATGACATAACCCTTTACCGGTATGCCGGAACCATAGAGTGCATCCTTGACTTCGAGAGCAACTGCACCTTTTGCGCCAAGTGAAATGTTCTTGTCGAGTACGGCGACCCGTTGAACATGAGCAAGAGCCCTGGCGAGATCTTCAGTAGGGAATGGGCGGAATACACGGATCTTGAGCAGGCCGACTTTTTTACCCTCTTCACGCATCTCATCGATTGCGTCCTTGGTTGTACCGCAGATCGAGCCCATCGCGACAATTGCCGTATCAGCATCTTCAAGCCGGTACCCCTCGACCATTGCACTATAATCTCTTCCGAACATCTGGCCGAATTCCTTTCCTCTCTTCTCGATGATTGCCTTTGATTCTTTCAGAGCACGATCCATTTCATACCTGAATTCAAGATAATACTCCGGTGTGGCATACATACCGAAACTGATCGGGTCAGCAGCATCGAGCCGTTCGTAGGGTGAGAATTTTGGAAGGAATCGATCAATATCTTCCTGCGAGAGCGTATCGATGGGTTCGTACGTGTGGGAAAGGATAAAACCGTCAAAGCAGACAAATGCCGGGAGCAGGACTGAATGGTCTTCTGCAACGCGGTAAGCAAGGTAGTGCAGATCGGTTGCCTCCTGGTTGTCCTCGGCATAGAACTGGAGCCAGCCGGAGTCCCGCAGAGATATGGAATCCTGCTGATCGTTCCAGATTGAGAGTGGTGCACCAAGTGCCCGGTTGGCAATGGACATCACAATCGGGAGGCGCATGCCGGCAGCGTTAAAGCAGACCTCAAACATAAGGGCGAGACCCTGTGAAGTTGTTGCAGAATACGTGCGGGAGCCTGCTGCGCTCGCACCAATGCAGGCCGAGAGCGCAGATAATTCATTATCGACAGTGAGGTATTCCGCATCAAGCTCACAATCTGCAACCATATCGGCGAGTGCCTCAACAATATGGGTCTGCGGTGTGATCGGGTAAGCAGCGATCACCTGGGGACGACAGAGCCGGACTGCATCTGCCACAGCATGCGATCCTTCAGTAATCTGCATCATTTACTTCTCCTCCTGTTTCATTTCAATCGCTTCACCCGGGCATTCTTGGGCGCAGATCCCGCAACCTTTGCAGTACGTGTAATCAGGGGTTATAAATCCCTCTTCAGTTTCATGGACACATCCTTCAGGGCATAGGGTCATACACAACCCGCACAGGGTACATTTCTCCTTACCAAATACTGGTTTAAAGACACGCCATGAGCCGGTTTTGTTGTCACGGGCTTTCCCCGGTCGTGCCCTGCATCCAACTGCCAGTGACATTACGAGACCTCCTTTACCTTGGCGTATGCCTGACGGGCAGCTTCAATATTTTTTATTGCAAGTTCCTTTGGGAAACGGTGATTGAGAGCATTTTCCAGAGCAGAAAATTTAATCTCTCCCGATGCTGCGGCAAAAGCTCCCATAAGTGATGTGTTGGTGATGGGAAGCCCGATTGTCTTGAGCGCAATGGTGGTAGCATCGATCGTGATCAGTTTCACCCCATCCGGCACCTTAAAATCAGGTACTTTTTCGGTGTTCACGATCACGATGCCCCCTTTCTTCACTCCCTGAAACACATTCACATCTTTGATGAGGGTGCTGTCCTGCACAATGATATAATCCGGTTCATAGACCTGACTTCGTTTGCGGATTATTTTGTTGTCGAATCGTACAAAAGCCTGGACAGGTGCTCCCCGCCGCTCAACACCAAATGCCGGAAAGGCCTGAGCAAAGACGCCCCCCTCGAATGCGGCGACGGCAATTAATTCAGCAGCAGTGACAGAGCCCTGACCACCCCTGCCGTGGATACGTAGTTCTCTCAAGAAAAATCCCTATTAATCTTACATGATTAATCGATATAAATCTACAGATCTACATCAAGACCGAGAATTTCTGATTTTCCACAAAATACATCGTGAGCGATCCTGACAAGACCCCTTGATGCGCACCATTCGTCGAAAACTGCCACATTCCTGCCAAGAAGCGCTTCAACTTCAGGAGCGATTATGGGTGCAAGACTGCCGGCTAGAGCTACGGTTGCGCGGGGGTTTAACAAGAGGAGCGCGGCACATTCCATAGCGGCAAACATTGCAAGAGACCGCATGCGCTCGTTTTCCGGAAGGGAAAAATATACTCCCGCGTGCTGGAACGCCTCATTTGCCGTGCACTCCCCCGCATCGATTCTTCGTATCGCTTCAACATCGAGTGCACCATGAAGCATGCCCGGTGCAAAGATACAGGCATCAAACGCTCCTGTCAGTTTTCCAGAGGTGACAAGAAGGGTAACAGTGTTTGAGCTGACATCGGAAACAATGATATCCTCACCAAGAGTACAACTGACCTCGTAGGCAATACCAATCTTTTCAGGACTTGACTGGTGGGAATATACCTTGAAACGGGGATCTGTGGGAGAACCGCGGTGGAGACCAGGGATGACAATAGTGGGGATCCCACTCTGTGCAATCTGGTCAAAAACTTTTGTCCCGCCCCCGATGTGCTGTCCTGCCCCATCCTGGCTGATGAGTCCACGGTTTTTCACTTTGCTGATAGCGGTTATAGACGAAATATTATCGCCCATTGAATAGCAGAGTGCAATCCCTTTAATTTCATCGACAGGACATATTCTTGAGAGATCCTGTATCGAGAACTCTTTTGCTTCCTGTCGTGAGATCTTGAACGTTTTCTGTTCTCCGGCAAAACGCATGGCAGTTGTGCCGTGATCGATCCCAATGAACATAACAGTAATCCTATAGCATGGATGACATATTAGGTATTGATGTTTGATGTCGTGACGGGTGGCGCCGGGTTCATCGGCTCACACCTGGTTGATACTCTGGTTGCACAGGGCAATGAAGTTCTGGTGATCGATTCTCTCTGCGCAGGGAGAAGGGAAACGATTGCACGGCACATAGATTCCCGGAAGGTCAGGTTCGTGCAAAAAGACCTGCTTGGCGATGGGTGGCAGGATGCCATACAGGGAGCGGACAGGCTCTTTCATCTCGCAGCCGACCCTGACGTACGGCAGAGCGCTGTGAACCCGGACCCGACAATGCAGAACAATATCATGGCCACGTACCGGGTTCTCGAAGCGATGCGCCGGCACGATGTTTCCGAACTTGTATTCACCTCAACCTCAACGGTGTATGGCGAGGCAACGGTCATCCCGACCCCGGAGAGTTATACCCCTCTCGAGCCCATTTCTGTGTACGGGGCGAGCAAACTTGCCTGTGAAGCGGTGATCTCCGCGTACTGCCACTCGTTTGATATGAAGACATGGACGTTCCGCTTTGCCAATATCATAGGCTCCCGGAGTGGTCACGGTGTGATCAACGATTTTATCCGGAAGCTTGAGGAGAATCCAGCCGAACTGGAGATCCTCGGCGACGGGAAACAGACCAAATCCTACCTTGAAGTGCACGAGTGCGTTGCAGCGATGCTCTTTGCAGTCGGGCATGCCCGGGACACGGTCAACACGTTCAATATCGGTTCAGAGGACTGGATCGATGTGAAGAGTATAGCGGAAATTGTCACCGAAGAGATGCACCTCCCTCAGACAAAGTTCAGGTTTACGGGGGGTGAACGCGGGTGGATCGGTGATGTGCCGAAGATGCAGCTTGCGGTAGACAGGATCAAGGCGCTCCGCTGGAAGCCCCAGGTAGGTTCGCGGGAAAGCGTACATATTGCTGTCAGAGAGATGCTTGCAGAACGGCAGAATCCACAATGATGGTGCGAAGACCTCACAACGATACATCAGAAGCAGGGACCCCCATGAAATATATCGTTATTCTCGCCGATGGCATGGCGGATGAACCGCTCGAGCAGCTGGGGGGTAAAACCCCTCTTGAATATGCTAAAACGCCGAATATGGACTGGATGGCGCAAAACGGTGCATGCGGAATGCTCCGGACTATTCCTGAGGACTTTGAAGCAGGAAGCGATATCGCCAATATGTCCATCCTTGGATATGCTCCCCGGAAATATTATACTGGCCGGGGGCCGCTCGAAGCGATTAGTATGGGGATCGATCTTGATGCACGCGATGTTGCGTACCGCTGCAACCTGGTGACCATTGAAAACGGGACCATGGCAGACTTTTCTGCGGGACATATCTCAAGTACAGAAGGTGCCGCTCTCTTTGCTTCTTTGGAAAAAGAGATTCCCGGGGTAATGTTCAGGTCCGGGGTCAGCTACCGCAATTTGCTTGTCATTCATGACGGAAACGGATCTGTTTCGACACCACCCCATGATATTGTGGGGGAAAGGATTGCCGGGTATCTTCCAAAGGGAGGTGATGGACCCCTGCTTCTGAAGTGCATGGAGAAGAGCAGGGAAGTATTTGCTGACCATCCGGTCAATGTCGCGCGGCGCGGAATTGGTAAGTCACCGGCAACCCAGATCTGGCCCTGGAGTGGAGGACACAAACCTGCATTTCCCAGCTTTTTAGAAAAGTATGGGAAGAAAGGGGGCATGATCTCTGCGGTTGACCTCCTGAACGGGATTGCCCGGTGTACCGGCATGGAAATAATAACGGTACCGGGTGCCACCGGCTACCTTGATACCGATTATGCAGCGAAAGGACGGTACGCGATCAATGCGATTGAACATCTTGACTTTCTTTATCTCCACATTGAGGCGCCTGATGAAGCCGGGCACCTGGGGAGCATTGAAGAAAAGGTTCGCGCTATTGAGCAGGTAGATGGCGTAGTCGGGATGGCTCTTGAAAAGTTCGATGGTATACTTGCGGTGCTCCCCGACCATCCGACCCCGATCAGGGTAAAGACCCATACGAGGGATCCGGTTCCTTTCGTGGTCCTGGGAAAAGGAAAGGATGCGACAGAACAGTTCTCAGAAAAAGCAGCCCGTTCCGGGAAATTCGGGATGAAAAATGCGGAAGATTTCCTCGCGTTTCTCTTCTCATGAGTTGTGCGGCATCAGACCCCTGCTTCATCATCACATCAGTGGGGGTAACTTTCATCATCTGCCGCACCTGACCCGTTCTTTTTTCTTTGTATGGGGATAAAGATTTGTCCCGTTAACCGCCCAAATCGGGAAAATCTATCAGCTCATCTGTAAATATTCCAATGCAGTTAATACCGATGGCGTAGAGGATTAGTGAGATGAAAAAGAACCTGCTGATGTGGGATGAAACACTCTTCCGTGACCCCGAGGTACTGGAGATTGATTATATTCCCGAGCAGTTTGAATTCCGGGATGCCCAGATGCGCGAACTGGCATTCCAGATCCGACCCGGACTCCGTGGTGGACGACCTCTCAATACAGTATGCAAGGGATTACCCGGCACGGGAAAGACCACAAGTAT
>JAPKXT010000152.1 GCA_026394695.1 Methanoregula sp. | reverse complement strand
TTGTCCTTTATTTGCGAGGGCTTTTACACCTTTTTTATCCCGGCTGAGTGCGAGTCGTTCGTAGATCCCGGAGTTGAACTGCCTTTTGAGCTCGGAAAGTGACCATTGGTTTTGCCGGGATTCTATTTCATAAAAACGGCGTTCGTCCCGGTTGTCGATATTCATGAGGACGATATAGTGCGACCAGCTGAGCGTGAACCGGGGTGTGAATTGGGCAGACAGTGTCTGCCTAATTGGAGTTTCCGTCGGTGTTTTGGCTGGCAATTTCGCAGACACTGTCTGGGGAATCTGCGGTACCGTTTCATGGTATTCGAGATAAAACCGACGCATGTACTTCAGATTTCTTTTTAGAAAAACCGGGTCCTAATTCATTGGTGAGTTGGCGTGACAGTTCGATGAGTGTCCGCTTTCCGTATTCCGCCCGACGGCTTCCCTGCTGCTCATGTTCCACAATCCGCCGGCCAATCTCGAAGTTGGTAACGACCTGCAGGGTGTTGACATTCTGTGCGGCAGTCTGGCGTGCGCTTTGTACCAGATCCCGGATCTTCTTGACGAGGGGGAGGAGAGGTTCTCCGGATAACGGACGTTCAGATTTTACGGGTTTTCCTGCCATTTTGTATCTCCTCTCACAGGTTCTGAAATCTGCAAACGTCGTGCGACTTTATGATCTCCCGTGCATTTGTCCTGAACTGGTCATTGCCTTTGAATCCTGCGTCAATGCATACGGAACGTGCGAAGGGCATCAGAACTTTATACTGAGTTAGGGTTCTCTTCCTTTTTCTTGTTGTTGCTCTGGTTTGAGGAGAAGTGCCCGGACTGCGGTTCGCGAACTCCCCTGGTCCCCGTGGGTCCCGTTCACCGCCACGAAAGAAGAATTCCGGCAAATCCCAAAGGAACCCGGCCTCTACCGGATAAAACCGGCAGGCAAAGACTTCCTCATATTCATCGGGGAAACGCGGCGAACCACTCACGAACGACTAAAACGAACTCCGCCACACAATAATACGCACCGCCCTGATGCCGTGGAACGATCCCCCTACGACCACCCCCTCGCTCTGGGCCTGGCAGGATGCTAAAAGGATTTGCGTACGAATGTTCCGCCGCCCCGCCCGGTGCCTCCACAAATGGGCAGGGAACCAGAGAGAACAATGGCAGATTTCGTACAGAGCAAGGTAACCAAAAGTGCGGTTCTCTGAACTCGCGGACCCGGTTGCAGAACGGATACAGTCGCGTAGAATTATCCAATTGTCAGGGAAAATTCAGGAATTAAACGGGTAGTTTACCCTAAATTATTATGTTAGAAATGAACATGGGATTATGCGGGACGGTTGTTAACATGCCGGGATCAGTTGCTCATATGCTCATTTTTGAGGCCGCTTTATCTGAAATTGATAATGACAAAGATTGCGGTGATTTAGTCAAAATGCTCAAAGAGAATATGAATTATGGGCGATTGGGTTCAATTGGCCCGGATTTGCCGTATTTCAACGGTGTCCTGAGAACCGCGGCTTCTTTTCTGTTATCCGGATATTATAAACCAGAACCCATCGAAAGATGGGGTGATCTGCTGCATTCAAAATCACCCAACCTCTTCCCTTTAACGATGATTGAGATTGCCTGGAGGGAAACAGATCCGGACGATGAGGAATGGGATACCATTGCAAAAAAGCAATGGGCGTTTATCACCGGTTTTCTTACGCACATAGCGGCAGATCAGATGATTCATCCGTATGTCAATAAGATATCGGGAAACTATTACCGGGATAAGGAAAAGCGGGTAAAACACCTGGAGTGCGAGGTATACCAGGATGTGGTATTATTCAATAACCGATACAAAAAAAGTATTCTTGATGAGAATCTGGATACGTGGGTGAATATACATACGAAATCCGGGAAAACAGAACCCCATTTCAGGAGATTCCTGCAAAAATCATTTAAGGAAACGCATGCCATTTTTCCATCTGGAAACGATATCGAAAACTGGAACAGGGGATTGTCATTCATTCAAAAATGGGTGAAATGGATTGGGTTACCCTATAAAAAAGCTGATGCAGATTTTCAGACCAATAAAGAAAACTCTGAAAAATATAAAGAATATTGGTTGAATACACCTTTAACGACCAGTAAATCTTATGAAGATTACTATAATGATGCTGTCGAACTTGCTTCGCTCTATATCAAGGCAGCCAATAAACTCTTTGAAATAAATCATGCTGATTTTAAGGACGAACATCGAACACAATTTTTAAAAATAGTAAGAAATGCCGATTTACGAAATCCTCTGGATAACAATATCCTGGAAGATGCAAAAAAGGCATATTCAGAGTATTATGGAAGATAGTATCTTCCCATAGTTTACTATTTTTAAAGAACCCGATCGTTCAATTGCTGACCCGCCAGGTTCCCATGATGTGCACTATTCCCTTCGAGTAAAATAACAACAGCATTATAAGGAGAGGAGGAAATGGCAGCACAGATATATCACAAAAAAATACTATGAAAATTTCCTTCGCGGAATGCTTATCGATCTGATCCGCTTTTATTCCCTCCCCGCCAGCACCACGGAACTGCGTCCTGCCATCAGGTACCCGAGAATTATCATGACCAGCCATAGTACACCGATCACATAACTCCCTATAACATCGCTCGCCCAGTGGGCCCCAAGATAAACACGGGAAGGGCCAATGAGCACTATCAGGAGACCACAAATCGCAATGATGAACCATCGCACGTATCCGGTGAGGTGTGACCATGCAAGAAAGGCAATGAAACCAAAGAAGACAAAATAAAAGAGGACATGCCCGCTTGGAAAGCTGAACTGGTCAACAGACCAGAAGAGGTCTCCTGGATCCCCCGGGAAGGAGGGAGGCCGTGGACGGCCGATAAGCACTTTCAGAACTGATGTAAGCACTACACTGCTTACGGTAGCGAGCACAAAAACCGCTTCAGGCCACCGGCGCCACACCAGACAGATCGCTATAACTGTTCCGACTAAAACGGCTTCGATCCAAGTTTCACCAGGTACACTCACCCATTGCATGGTTTGGGAAAATACCGGGGTTTGTTCTTCCCTGAGCTCCCGGGTAATCTTCAGATCGAAAGGGAAGACGGAAAAAAAATGTGCAGCAACTGAGAGTGCAATTGCACACGTGATCAGCAGGATTACCAAAGCTCCCAGTTTTCGATCCATTTTTTCTCTTTTTTTTATTATCCCATTCACGGGTATTTTATGTAATCTTTTTTCCTGGATATGAAGAATTTTGTATTGTTGCAGAACATTTCCTCTTAATTCCCTCAGATAAAAACGGTACGATACCATGTTTCCGGCGTTTTCCTGTCGCGGATGAAAACTCCCGGGATCCGGCAGCCCGTCCCAACCCCATTGGCTATGGCAGGAGTCTCAGGTTTAATAATGCATACCTGATTATAACAGATGCCGTTGCGCCTGGCAGGATGCTAAAAGGATTCGCGTACGAGTGTTCTGCCGCTCTACGGTATGCTTCTCACCGCTCCACAAACCTGCCAGTTCACCAAAAACCCCTTGGAGAAATGAAGAGAACATGCTTATATAAGCAATGAGAAGATCCCATCGTACCGATAACTATCCGGCAGTCCATTCCCTGAACTGCGTCACCATCGAAGGATAGTGTATATTCAATGGATCGTAAAAGGAGCCAGAAATACCCCGAGCCATGACACTGCACTTGCCCATCCGACCACGGACAATCTTCATTCTCGCTTTCATCCTGCTGGCAGTCATATTCTTTGCCTGGGTCAACGGGCAGTTCGATCAGGCCGCCCGCCAGAGCGAGCGCCATACGTATTACTATACTATCGATCTTTCCTATACCACCACGATCGAAAACGTGACCCTGTTCCTCCCCGTCCCCGTACTGAACAACACCCCGATGTTCATGACGTCCCTGCTGGACAAGACGGCCTATGGTGTCTCCCCTGACTGGAACATTTCGGTTGTCAACGAGAACGGGACGCCTATGCTCGCCATCAGGGCCGCCCGGATGGTCCCTGAATACCATGGGTACCCGGTCGCGATCGAACCCGGGACGAGTGTTCTCCCGACAACGCTGGTCCCCGGCCGTGAGTACTCGAGTGATACCCCGGTCCTCATGCCCGTCTCGGTTGCAGTCATGGAAACGAGTGTGCCGGAGATCGACACCCGCCACCCGGTTGGCCATGAACCGCTCTTTTTCCCGGAGGGAAACTTTACCCCGGGATCATGTGACACCCCGGCCTGCGATGGGCTCGTATACGACCACCGGGTCCCGGTGTATATCAGCTATACGTCCGAACGCCCTGTGGCGATATCGCTCCGTGTTTCCGTCTCGGGGTCCAACGCGATCTGGAGAGGGGGCTGGGAGAGTAACACCTATTCGGACACCGTCGTCATTGAGATCGCGAACGGTACGCAGGGATGGATCGCGGGGGATGGCAGGCTCATCACTGCAGAAGGGCTCTATTATTAGGTCCGGTTCAGTTTTTTTTAGATCTTCCCGTTTCGGGATACGTCCCTGCCAGGAAAAGAATAATCCCACCACTCTTCTCCCGCTCCCCACCCAATTCCTGATCACCAATGTCACCCGGTCCCGACCGGATCGGAGGTATCCATTTTGGGTGGTTGAGATCCAGATGAGGAATCGACAACCTGATCAGGCTGTCACGTACCGGGTTGCACGTCCCTTCTCTTCTGCCCGGATGAGCCCCAGCCCTTGATTCATGAACGTTTGGCTTGGTTTGGGTGTGATTATTCTTGGATTGGTGTTAGTTGCATGCGCAGTGTTAATTGCTTTCACTGTCGTATTGTTGAAAATAGCATTCATTGCAGGGGGACTGATTGCGATCGTAGCAGGAGTCATATTTCTTTTATCTAAATCATCTTAAAGTAAAAGCCCCGTTGGTAATTGACAAATTGCTTTTTTTCATTATCTGCAAAAAGTACCTTTTTATTTTATGATTATCGGTTGAAAATCCACATCCTCAATAAATCCGGCAACTATCATTTTTCAGACCGGGTACAACTGCCAGCAGCAAAAGTGGAATTTGATAATCTGCATCCGTTATTGCACTGCCACGAACCGCACAAATATTTCCTCTTACTGGCCGGATGAGCAAAATGAGGTTTGATATTGCATTTTTTGTAACCAGATTTTGCAACAAGAGGTATGATGTATATACTCACCCGCTCTATGG
>JAPKXT010000057.1 GCA_026394695.1 Methanoregula sp. | reverse complement strand
TGCTGTGGGTATGGGGGATATTGGCTGTGTCATACCCATCAGTGCGGTAATACGAGAAAGAACTCGTAGATGATAAATCCAATCAGCCCGATCAGAAGAATGCCGGCAGCTGCGACGATCGCAATCTTCGAAAACTCTTCTCGGGTGGGTGTGCGTGCGAGTTTTAACACCCGCCAATATTTGCGGAATAACTCTTCGTGGAGTATATCGACTTTGAAATCAGGTTTTGAATTTTCCATATCTGCTCACTTGAGAAAATCGATCTCAAACTGTTTCTGTACTTTGGGGGTAAGCTTCTCATTACGACCATATATTTGTGGCGACCGTACGCCCGTGACCACAAGCAGGGTCCGCATCTTGTTCTGCATGGCGGGATCGATCTGTGCACCCCAGATGATCCGGGCGTTCGGGTCAACACGGTTGTAAACTTCCTGAACCACACCCTCGGCTTCTTCCATGGTCATGTCCGGACCGCCTACCACATTGACGAGTGCAGCAGTCGCGCCACTGATATCCACATCGAGAAGCGGGGAGCGTATCGCCTTTTTGACCGAGTCTGCCGCTTTATCCTCACTGTCACTCTCACCCATCCCAATCATGGCGACCCCGCCCCGCTCCATGACCGTGCGCACATCGGCAAAGTCCAGGTTGACCAGCCCGGGCATGGTGATCAGTTCGGTAATTCCCTTGACTGCACGCATAAGAACTTCATCAGCAACCTTGAACGCTGCGTAGAGCGGGAGCTTGGGTACAACTTCAAGCAGCCGGTCATTGGGCACAACAATAACCGTGTCTGCCACATCCCGGAGGCGCTCAAGCCCTGCCTCTGCATTCTCCATGCGGATGGCACCTTCCGCAGCAAATGGCAGCGTGACAATTGCAATGGTAAGCGCCCCTTCCTCCCGGGCAGCCTTTGCAACAACCGGGGCAACACCCGTACCGGTACCTCCTCCAAGACCGACGGTGATAAAAACCATATCGGAACCAGAAACGACAGCACGGATCTCCTGCTCGTTTTCAAGCGCCGCTTCTTCGCCAATCTGGGGTATGGACCCGGCGCCGAGACCCCGGGTTCGCTGCCTGCCGACAAGGATGCGTTGATCTGCCTGGGTACGGATCAGGTGCTGGGCATCTGTATTGATGGCGATAAGTTTTGCCCCGTGGATGCCTTCCTCCATCATACGGGAGATCGTATTCGATCCGCCCCCGCCACAACCAATAACCGTGATCTCTGTCTTGAGCTCGGCCAGGATCTGGTCAAGGTCTTCATTATTCTGCGAAACTGACACTGTTTCGTCTCTCGCCTTTGTAAGTGCCTCTTCAACAATTGACCTCATGCAAACTTCTCCAACCCCGGGATGTGTATCTTAATTTCACTGCAGGAAGACACCATGTCAGGAGTGATTACCCTGCCATTTATCACGACTTCCTGACCCGCTACCAGATGCTTGTAGGAAGGTCCGGGAGGTACCCCTAGTTCGCGCGCTTTGTGAGGGTCGAACCTTACCTTTTGTATGATCAGGGTTTCTTTCTCCGTTGCAGTGATCTCTTTATTACGTATGATTTTCACGCACAATGTATTTAAATCATTTATTATTTGTGACGAATGTTTCTCAAACGTGATAAATTCAGGAAGCAGGCGATTATCACGCGTGGAAAGGTGAACGACCGGCAGATTATCAAGAGATTTTATCAGGCCCGGCTCGTCGGACTTAACTGTTTCATTCATTAAATCCGGATTTACCCGGACCCTGCAAAGGGTTCCCTCTCCCTGCAGATCATGCGGGTAGCACCGGGCACCCGAAGAGACCTGCTCTGCCATCTCCCGCACAGCCCGGTAGGTATCCCACGAAAGATGTCCCATTGCCATAATCTCGCTTTCCGAGAGCCTGATAATCGAGAGCCGTTTGAACAGTTCTGAAAGCGTGCTGAGATCTTTGTAATCCAGCGCTTTCCGGTCGATATATGCGGCAACAGCCTCGCTCTTTGCCATCATTGCCCGGATCATCTCCTCGTCCAGCACTGCAATATCCCGTGTATGGGCAATATGCCCGAATGCCCCGCGGGAGGTTAAGGCAATCTCCGTCTCCCGTGCGGCATAATGGGTACCGCCAAATCCTATGAGGGGAACGGAATTTGCCGGAGATGCAGTCAAAACGCTCTCGGCAACCGCTCTTGCAGCAACCTGATCGGTCCATTCCTTCTCGGTACTCCCGATTTCGACAAAGAATGAAGGATGGATAAGTCCGGTCGGTCCGTGATGGGTGACTTCGTAGGATACACGATACCCTTCCGGACAGTGCTTCCTGAGCGCCCGGAGCGTTGCCTGCATCATCACGGGAGCTGCAGGGGCAAGTGTGCGTGGCGTTCCTCCCATGTCTGCATTTCCGAAATTGCCGGTTACATGCACGGTCAGGACCGGGACGGGATTGACACTGTAATGCCGCGAGAGGAATATAAGCAGATCTGCATCGATCTGCGCATCGATATGTTCTGCATGGATCAGCCGCTCTTCAACCTCAACAAACTCGTATGTGCGATCCCGTTCCTCATACCCGCTTGAAGGATCGTGGGTCAGAAGTTGTTCGACATGGTGCCGGATATTTACTCCTGCCTTGTCCTGCCGGGAGTTGATAAGCGCGACCTTCATTATGGATAGATTAGCAGTTCATCACGATTAAGCGTGTCCAGCTGATACAGGATAGGTAAACACTATGAAGAAATACACAGTATATTGTTACCATGGACGCAGATAAGATTGCACAGGCATTCAAGAGTGCAGGAATCGAGAAGACCATTACCTGCCCGGAGGCATTCTCCATCGCTGCAAAGTACCGCATCTCCAAAAAGGAGATCAGCGAGTACTGTAATACAAACGGTATCAAAATCCGCGGCTGTCAGCTGGGCTGCTTCAAATGAGTCTTTTTTTACAGCTCGTTTCTGTATCAAAGGCTGTCGCGGAGATCAGGAATCTTGCGGTAAAATGCGGTGATGAATCGGTTCCGCTCCTCGAAGCGTTTCACCGCATTCTGGCACGGGATGTACATGCTGATGTCGATATCCCCGGCTTTACCCGATCTATTGTCGACGGATTCGCAGTGCGTGCTGCCGACACCACAGGTTCGGGAGATGCCATACCTTCGATGCTCAACCTTCAGGGCAGGGTTGCGATGGGGGTGTCTTTGAATCACCGTATAAAATCGGGCGACTGCATCTACGTTCCTACCGGAGGGATCCTCCCGGAAGGCGCTGATGCCGTGGTGATGATAGAACATGCCGAGCAGCTTGGCGAGGAAATTTTAGTGAGAAAACCTGTGGCACACGGAGAAAATGTACTCTTCTTTAACGAGGATTTCTCGTCCGGCGAAGTTGTTTGTAACAAGGGGCGACGGCTTACGTCACAGGATATCGGCGTACTTGCCGCTGCAGGATGCACAGATGTACCGGTCGTTAAGATACCGAGAGTTGGCATCATCTCCACCGGCAATGAACTGGTCCAGGTGAGCCAAAAGCCGATGCCCGGGCAGGTGCGGGATGTCAACTCGTACGTGGTCGCCTCATTTGTACGTGAGCATGGATGCAGACCGGTACTCTACGGGATCGTCCGGGATGACCGGGAGGCACTTCGTTCTGCTATCAGCCATGCAACCGTAGAATGCGACGCCGTCATGATTTCCGGGGGCAGTTCCAAAGACGACCGCGACATGGTCGCCGCGATTATCGCTGAACGGGGTAGTGTCCTGGTTCACGGGATTGCAATCGCTCCCGGCAAACCTACTATCATCGGGAAATGCGATGGCAAGCCAGTCATCGGGCTTCCTGGTCACCCGGCTTCTGCATTCATCGTGCTCATCGCAATTGTCCGTCATCTGATCACTGCAATGACCGGTGAGACGGGCAGCAATATGCAAACCTTTCAGGCCACTCTCGGACAGAATGTTCCATCATCAAAGGGCAGGGAGGATTATGTGCGGGTTGCGGTAAAGGACGGGATTGCAACCCCCCTGTTTGGAAAATCCGGTCTGCTGAATACACTGGTGAGAAGCACCGGTGTAATACGGGTGCCTGCTGAAAGCGAGGGGCTGGAAACCGGAACGCAGGTTGAGGTGATGATATGGTAAAACGTTATCTCACCGTGACATCCCTGGATGCAACCCTCTCGCTCCTTTACACCGGGTTCACCTGCGCTCCGTCGCGTGAGCGAGTGCCGTTACTCAGATCAGTCGGGCGGGTGACCGCAGAACCCATCTTTGCCCGGTACTCGGTTCCCGAAGTACACCTTGCGGCAATGGATGGTATCGCGGTTGTCAGTAAAGAGACCCAGGGCGCAAGCGAGCAGCACCCGGTCACTCTCGAACATACGGTGAGGGTGAACACCGGGAATGTCGTGCCACCCCAGTACGATGCTGTGATCATGATCGAGGATGTGCATGTAAAAAACGAGCGGTTTACCATCAGAAAAGCAGCACCACCCTGGCAGTATGTCCGACCGGCAGGGGAGGATATCGGGGAATCGGAGATGGCATTACCGTCACATCACCGGATACGCCCGTCTGATACCGGAGCTCTCGCCGCATATGGTATCACCGATGTCACGGTGCTTACCGTGCGGATAGGGTTGATTCCGACCGGTAGCGAACTGGTCCATCACGGGGACCACCCGGCCCCGGGGCAGGTAGTGGAGAGCAACACTGTGATGGCCGAAGCGATGCTGGGTACGCTCGGCGCAAGTTGCATACGCTATCCCATGGTGAGAGACGACCCGGCAGAGATCAGAAAAACGCTTCAGTGTGCTGTTGCCGAAAATGATCTCGTAATCATCTCTGCAGGATCGTCAGCCGGGACTAAGGATTATACGGCAGATGTGATCGCAGAACTGGGCGAGGTCATGGTCCATGGGGTTGCAATCAAACCTGGTAAACCGGCCATCATCGGGAAGATCGCAAAAAAACCTGTCATCGGGATGCCGGGTTACCCCCTTTCGGCCTTGACGGTACTGCGGGAGATCGTGACACCTCTTCTCCACAGGTACGGTCTTCCTATTCCCGCATTTGGGACCGTTGACGCCCTGTTTACCGTTTCGGTCTCCAAAGATATCGGTAGTGACGAGTTCATCCTGTGTTCACTGGGACACGTGGGTGACCGCTGGGTACTCTCTCCCTTGTCACGGGGTGCAGGAGTGCAGATGAGTGCAGTGCGCTCCAACGCTTACCTGAAGATTCCGGCAGGAATCGAAGGCTACGAGGCTGGTAAAAGCGTAACAGCAACACTGACTGTTTCCCGCACAGAAGCCGGGAGGGCACTTCTCATTACCGGGAGCCACGATCCTCTGGTTGATTATCTCGCTGACCTTCTCCAGCAAAAGGAGGTTGATCTTCACTCCACCCACGTGGGAAGCATGGGGGGGATCCTTGCGCTGAAGAAGAACGAATGCCATGCAGCACCAGTGCACCTGCTTGCAGACAACGGGGATTACAATATCCCGTACCTGAAAAAATACATGCCCGGCGAAGACCTTGTTTTACTCTGCGTTGCAGAACGCCAGCAGGGAATCGTCTCAAAGACCGGCATTGGATTTGACGAAATTCCGGCTCACCGTTTTATCAACCGACAGCGGGGTTCGGGAACACGGATGCTTCTTGACCATGAGCTCAAACTGCGGGGGATCAGTCCCGCAGTGATTCGGGGCTATGAGCGTGAAGTGACCACACACCTTGCCGTGGCACTTGCAGTAAAATCCGGCGAGGCGGATGTGGGATTGTGCGTTTATAGTGCAGCAAAAGCACTCGGGCTCCGGTTCATGCCGGTCGCATCGGAGCGCTACGAGATTGCCCTGCGAAGCGAACATCTTGATGATCCAAGGGTCTCAGCACTCTGTGATACCATTGTATCGCCTGCTTTCAAGGAGATCCTTGACCGGCTCGGGGGATACGATACAACGGAGACTGGCGTGCGGCGCGTACTGCCATGAATACCGCTTCTTCAGGATTTGCGCACTGTACTACTCCTCTGATATCCCATGATTTCAGGCAAAAAACCGGTTGTTTCAGCTTTAATGCGATTGCAATCTCCGAGAGTGTCCCATAACTCCCCCCGATTGCGATGACCGCATCAGCAGACTGGATAACAAGTACGTTTCGTGCATGCCCAAGTCCCGTACGGATGACGATATCAAGGTACTGGTTCCCATTACCGGTATCCGGCACGATACCAACAGTCAGCCCGTCATTTTCCTTTGCGCCCTTACACGCCGCTTCCATAATCCCATAATGTCCGCCGCAGACCAGTGTTTCATGATTTTTGGCAACGAGGCGACCAACTTCCTGTCCCATTTCGTATTCTTCCGGTGTTGCATCGGCAGCACCGATCACCGCAATCTGTCCCATGCTCCTGTATTGGCGGTCTGCGAAAATAGCCTGTGGTTAAAAATGCCTTTTCTTTAGAGGTTCTCATACACGGCACAGGATTTCATCTGTCCACATCATGCAGGCTACGGTTTTTATCGATTCACCCCGCCCGGCATTTGCTGAAGATATCTGTTGGGGGGAATGTAATAGAGATAGGAGACAGGGAGATCTTCGATCCGCAGGTTCATCCAGATCGGCAGGTGAACACCACTGCTTCTAAGTGGGTATGCACCGTTTTTTTGTATCCGCAGTCATTCGCCGGAACCGCATAATCAGGAAATAGTTCCATTCTGAAAAAAGGTACAATCCGGTAAAAAAAGAGCGGAGTTTTCCGGTAACCTGCATCATATCCGGGTCATTTTTACCGGCACGCTGAGTATAGTGTCACTAATAGCGCTCTCCTTCCGATCATCAGCGCACAAGAAAAACTTACCCTGCTTCATTATCGTGATGGTCTTTTCCTGGGGTGAA
>JAPKXT010000042.1 GCA_026394695.1 Methanoregula sp. | reverse complement strand
GAATAGCTGAAGTAAAATCCGCATTTTCACCAAAATAATAGAAACCTCCTTGCGGAATTACCGTGTAGCTAGCACCACATACTGGCACAAACATCATTATTACAGAGGATAGCTAATTTCCCTCTTTTTTTTACCCCAACTGAATCAAAAGCGAAGACATAGTGAAAAGATATCGGAATTACTGTCGCACACTGTCTGAATTTCTTCAAATTTTTCTTTTTTTTTGAGAGCTATCGCTAAACCGTATGATTTTTTTGAACAGTTACGAGGTTAAAGAGATTGTAAGAGAAACAGGTGAAAAGATTTTTAGCATGGACCCGGAGATGTGTAGTAACCATTACATGCCCGGCATGAAACACCCGTTTGATCACAGCAAATGGTCGTTCCACGAGAGATCGTGTTCTGCTTATCGCCCGGTTTCTTCGTTTATCTTTCGTTGAGATCGGTTTTCCCCGAACCGATCGTTTCATTGTTTTATCTATTGATGCAAAAGGAACCGTTCCGAAATATCCTTTATCCCGGTAAACGGTCTCGCCTTTTTGTGAGAGATCAATCTGGCTGTCATGCAGTGATGCAGTTGACGTATCGAATCTTCGGATGAATTGGTATTCTTTGTCGATGAGTGAATGGAGTTTGTATCCAAATTCTGATTTGGTACCTTTCCTGGCCCACGTTCCATCCCGGCTTCGCCGGGTTTTTGCAGCATCTCCCCGAGGCTTATCGGCCGGGGCATGACCGGGATCTGAAGTTATGAATGATGCATCCTGAATAGTGCCCCGTTTTATCGAATATCCTTGTTCATCCAATTGTCGCTGGAGTTCATCCCAGATAAGATGGATCTTTCCTTTGTTCGTCAGGCTTTCCCGGAATGCCCACATCGTTGACCGATCAGGTATTTTTTCCGGATACCCGAGAAAATGTCGAAATGATAACCGGTCGGTGGCAAGAAGTTCTACTTCATAATCTGACAACCCGTGCCATCCGGCAAGGACGAGCATTTTTACCATCACGATCTCGTCATTGTGGGGTCTTCCCCCGATCTCTTTATTATCGCGATACATATCGCTGAGTATCGGCCGGAATTTCTTCCAATCGATTAGGTCCCGAACCTCACCTAACTTGTTCCCTAAACTGGCGATTTTTGTATATTCCTGATGCAGAAAATAGTCCCCAAACCCGCCCATATCTTTTATCCGGTGTACTAAGATAAAAATCTAAGCCGGGTTTATAGCTGTTCTCTTTTGTAAAGGTAGAGTTCAAAACTGAAAATAAACATGAGGATAGCTACAACTACCAAAAACATAGGAATTGTGTGAATTATCAGCATAAGATATCCTCAAAAGTCCCGCCAATTATCACTCCATTGAAAAATTACCGACGTCCCGTTAACTTATCAGAACCTTATTATGCCAAAAAGAAGCGGAATAGTTTATGACGATTGGACAATGATGTAGTAAAGAGGAATAAAAAAGCATGGGTGAAAAGAAAAAGAAAGAGGCCGCGATGAAAACGGTGAACAAGGTACTTATCGTGGGTGCCTGCGTTCTTTTTGTCGTACTGATGATAGTTTCCGGGATGGGTTCTGGTTGGCTAACCATGTTCAGTGTAGTAAAACCGGGCGATACGGTTGTAATTGACTACACGGTCTTCGATGCTGCAGGAAAACCCGTTATAACTTCGGAACAAACCACGTACAACCAGGCCGTGGCCCAGGGTCAGGATATTTTTGGGTCAAAGCAGCTTACCATCATCTCGAACCAGACAATGGAAAAACCCATTTATGTGGTCCAGGGATATACTTCAACCGGATCGAGTGTTCAGCAGCTTGCGATCTTTTCTTCGGAATACAATGCAATCAGTTCCGGGATTATCGGCATGAAGGTCAACGAGCAGAAACGGATTCCAATTTTTTCAGCCGTCTCAATGACTAATGAATTGTCCGTCGAACAACTCGCGCTCAGCAAGATCAACCTGACCGATGTCAGTATCGGAGATAATTTCTTTATGGGCGTATCGGATAACTCCGAAAAGGTCACGAACAGTACCACGCCAAACACCTATCTGCGAATAGGTGAAGTTACCAGCAAGTCCTCTGAAGGCGTTGTGGTTGATCTCAGCTATCCTGTGGTTGAAGTCAGTGTTGTTTCTATCAACAAACAATAAAAAAACTGAACAAACCATTTATAATATCTTTTTTTATATAATCGACGGTTCGTTCTGCTGGGAGCGGGTGAGGCCTGTTGTATCCATGCGGAGATTTTTGTTCATCGAACCGTTTTGAGCGGATCGAAGGAGTTGTTCATAAAGAACAATCCGGGGAAGCACTAAAACCGGGAAACACTAAAAAAAATTTATAACCGGCTCCCGTAGATCCGCTTGATCCGGTGGGCGACGGTTTTCCACCCCTCTTTTCTCATCAGAGGCCCGTCACGCAGTTTAAGGTGAGAGACTTTAAATCTCTTACCTGAAGCGACGTACATTTCACCCACCACAAACGGCTGTTCCCCGTCACATTCCATATAGACCGGGGCTGTTTTTCTGCCATCATGGATGGAAATCTTCACGACTACCTGTTCGATCGTCCGGGTCCACAATGTCGTGATATCGGGTGCCTTTGCCCGGTTTACCCGTCGTTCTCCGCATTCAATTGATGATACCTCAACGCCGAACGCGTCCTCCCCGCACTCCGCCACAAGGTGATCACCTACATTGCACTCGTCATCTTCAGCAAGTTCAATCCCACAGACAAGCGACGTTCCCTCCTTAGAGACGATCGTTTTGATCAGGATTGACTGGGGTTCTGACTCCTTTTTTATGCGCTGGTGGTGACCGCAGGTGGTGCAACGGACGAGCAGATTGCGGGATTCGGAGATCACGTCGTGTTCGGTCTCCTCGTTGCATTCAGGGCAGTTCACGGTTATAAACATTGAATATGAATGGCAACCCTCACATGATAAACATGGAGGTTCAGGAAATTATTCATTGCCGGGGGCACCCGCTCGTCCTTGGCAACCATCCCACAACGTTTGAGGTTACCCGGGAGGATCACCTCACGAAAAATGGCAACTGTATCATTGGAATAGCAGCTGACAAAGGTTGCAGTGGACTTTCGGCAGCGTTCAAGAGGGTTCTTGCCAACGATGATGCAGTTCTCGTAACAAGACTTTCATCTGAAGACGTAATCTTTGAAGTGAAATCCCGGGGTTCCTCCCGGTTCACCCTCGATCATCCGACTGACATGGTCTGGCGACGGAGTTCCTTTGTCTGCGGGCGGACAATCGGTATCATGTCCGATCACGTGGCGATAACACTGCCAAAAGCGCTCATAGCAAATCTTGTCGCAGGAAAAGAGATGATCGTCGCCCTGACCGCTATGCGTCCCGGCTGAGCGTGGTAATTTTTAATTCTGCATCGGCGAGCATCATCTCGCATTGTTTCACCAGCACCGCACCCTGTTCATACAACTTCATGCTCTCATCGAGCCCGGTATTCCCGTCTTCAATTTTTTCAATGATCTGCCGTAACTGTTCGATTTTTGTCTCATAGGTCTCGTTCATAATCCACACGCTCCACGATTACCTGGCTGCTGCCGTTAAAAAACCTGATTTTCATGTGATCCCCCTGCACCAGGGTGTCCGCACGTTTCACTACCGCACCACTCTTCTCTGCAACACAATAGCCCCGAGCCAGGACTGCAAGCGGACTCCTGCTGTCCAGTGCCGTTTTCATCTCACAAAGGAGGAGGTGTTCGCGTTCGAGCCGGTTCGAAAAAGCCCGTTCGAGCCGGTCTGAAAGATCTGCAATATCCTGCTTTCTCTCTTCGAGTTTCCGTAAGAACCGCTGCGGGCGAAGCCGGTCCCGCAGCTCAGAAATCTCCTCTCTTGCCCATGCAACCCGTCCCTGCAGAGCCGCGCTCATCTGGGATTTGAGCTCTTTTGCCCGGGCTGCCAGCACCATGCGATCAGGTACTACAAGCTCTGCGGCAGCGGAGGGTGTCGGAGCCCGTACATCTGCAGCAAGATCGCTCAGCGTCACATCCACTTCATGTCCGATCGCACTGACCACCGGTACGGGGCATGAGGATATTGCCCGAACAACATCGGGGTGGTTGAAAGCAAAGAGATCCTCAAAACTTCCTCCGCCCCGGGCAACAATGACAACATCGGCCAGGCCACTGAGACGCCGGATGGCACGGGCAATCCCGCGGTGGGCATCCTCACCCTGTACATCAGTTGGTGAGATTATGATCTCCAAAGGATAGCGCCTGCTGATTACTGTCATGATATCATGAATAACTGCGCCTGTCTCTGAAGTGACCACGCCGACTTTAGCCGGAAATGAGGGGAGGCGTCGTTTCCGTTCTGAGGCAAAACACCCTTCGATGGTCAGTTCCTTTTTCCACTGTTCAACGAGCAGGTACTTCTCACCAATACCACCCTGTCTCATATCTTTTACCTGCAGCTGGTACACCCCGTGCGGTGCATAGAGCCGGATCGTTCCTGAAACGATCACTTCCATGCCTTCTGCAGGCCTGAACGAAAGACGGTCCCCGTCAGCTCGCCACATCACGCATTTTATCACCGCTGCAGTGCTCCCGCTGCCTTTCTCAGAGAGCGAGAAGTAACGGTGCCCCCGTGCATGGTGGGTATAGTTGGTCACTTCTCCCCGGACCCGTACATCCTGCAGGAGCGGGTTGTCAAGGAGCCCTTCTATAATCGCTGATAACTCGGAAACCCGTAACGGTGCGTTATCAATAACGGCAGCGGCATCAGGGCGGTTGAACCAGTCCATCAACAATTATTAGGCTAAAACCGCATATCAAATAGTACTACCATGGTATCTTTCTCCGTCGCGAGTATGTTCTTTCATGAGTATACGGTTAACGAGATCTTCTCTTTTGTGTCCCGTTCGGGGTTAAACGCGATGGAGTTCTGGCTGGAGACTCCCCATTTCTGGCTTCGTGGCCTGCCCGTGGATGAGGTACTCTCCTGCAGGGACAATCATCCCGGGATTGCAACCCTGACGGTTCATTCCCCGATCCTTGACCTGAATCCCTGCTCCATCAACCCGGAAGTGGCTGATATATCAGTTGAATACGCAGTCCGGTCCATCGCAATTGCCGGGCAGCTGGGTGCCCATGTCCTCACGGTACACCCGGGCAGGCGGACAGCAAAACGTCCTCCCAGTGATGCAGACTTTGTCCGGTTCGATCACTATGTTTCTGTTCTCCGTGATGCCGCGAAAAGGAACTCCCTGAAAATCGGCATGGAGAATATGGAACCGGTTGTTAATTCGCTGCTCTGCACGCCGGAACGCATGCGCACACTTCTTGATGAAGAACCGTGGCTGTTCTTCACGCTCGATGTAGCGCATGCGATGGCAAAATCTGATATGGAGGTGATCCGGTATATTGAACTATGTCACGACCGGCTCGTGAACGTGCACATCAGCCGGTTTGATCATGGTAAGGCACATTTCCCTCTCGAACGGCAGGCTTCCATGGCAACTGTGATGGAATCCTTGAAAGACCACCACTATGATGGCAGCCTTACCCTCGAGATCGAGGACCTGAACCTTGGGCGCACCCTCTCGTATAACGAAAAGATTGCATTGCTTGCAAGGGATTGCACCTTTATGCAGGAATGCATGGAACAAAGCGCTGGTTTTATTAAATTCCATCCCGAATAAAGATAGTGTATTTTTATTTATGAACCGAAATAATCTGCGTGCACCAGCACAGCGTGAAATGCGATGATCCAGGACGCTGTTGAACTCCTTCTCTTTGTCATTTGTATCCTTCTGTCGGCGTTTTTTTCGAGTTCGGAAGTCGCTCTTATCTCTATCACACGGGCAAAAGCAAGGACGCTGGTAAATGAGGGACAGTCGGGATCGAAGGCTGTTGCGGCATTAAAAGAGTCTCCCGAGCACCTCCTCATCACGATTCTCATCGGAAACACTATTGCCAACATCGCTGCTGCATCAATTGCGACTGCTATTGCGATCCAGATGTTTGGTGATATCGGTGTGGGGATCGCGACCGGATTCGTGGTGATCGTACTGCTTGTTTTCGGTGAGATAGGTCCCAAGATTTATGCAGCCCGGGCATCGGATTCGTTTGCACTGACGGTTGCACCGGTGATCCTGTTTCTCTCCCGTATTTTTACCCCGGTAATCTGGCTTGTCGAACGGATAAGCCCGAAGTTCGGTATCGGTAAGGAGATCGCCGAACCGGCAGTGACCGAAGAGGAGATCAAGGAATGGATTGATGTCGGCAAGGAAGATGGGACCATCGAACAGGGAGAGCAGGACATGCTCTACTCGGTGCTCGAGTTTGCTGACACCACTGCCCGCGAGATCATGACGCCCCGAGTGGATGTGATCGCCATGGAGGATACGGTTACCTTCGAAGAAGCGATCCGGATTTTCAATGAGACCGGCTTTTCACGAATCCCTGTCTACCATGATCAGATCGACAACATCACCGGTATCCTGAACGTAAAGGATGTCTTCTCCGCGATGGTATCCCGGCGCAAAGATTCGGTGATCAAGGAGATCATGTACGATCCCATGTTTGTACCCGAGACAAAAAAGATTGATGACCTGTTAAAGGAGTTGCAGGTGCACCGGGTGCAGATGGCGATTGTCCTCGATGAGTACAGCAGTTTTGTCGGGACCGTGACCGTCGAGGATATCCTTGAGGAAATCGTCGGTGATATTATGGACGAATATGATAAGGAGGAACCTGAAGTCCAGAATATTTCCGAGGGTGTCTTTATTGTAGATGCCCAGATGTGGGTAGAGGACATCAACGAGCGTATGGAGATCGATCTCCCTGTCGATGAATCGTACGAGACCATTGGCGGCCTTATCATTGGCCGGCTGGGGCATATCCCCCTGCACCCCGGGGAAAAAGTGGAAATTAATGAAGGGAAGATCACGCTGGTTGTGATGCAGATGCACGGGCGGCGGATTGTGAAAGTGAAGATTGTTATCCATCCAATAAAAGAGGATAATACTTCCTGAAGAACCAGTTGGGCGTGCAGGAATATATAAAAGGAAAGCACGATGAAAAAACGTATTGCGGTACTGGCATCCGGCAGGGGTTCGAACTTCCAGGCAGTCATCGATGCCATACAGGATGGAAAAATTCCTGCAACCTGTGCGGCTCTTATTACTGATAATCCGAAGGCATATGCAATCGAACGGGCAAAAAAGGCAAAGATCCCGGTAACGGTTATCGATTATGCATCGTTTCCCTCACGTGAGGTGTACGAACGTGCCCTCCTGTCGGCAATGCAGCAGGTCAACGCGGATCTCTTCGTGCTCGCGGGATACATGCGCATCGTTGGTACAGGTATTGTCCGCTCATTTCCGGGAAAAATGATGAACATTCACCCTGCCATCCTGCCTGCTTTCACCGGGCTTCATGCACAACGACAAGCGGTAAATCATGGTGCGAAAGTATCCGGCTGCACGGTGCACTTCGTTGATGAAAGCATCGATGGCGGCCCCATCATCCTCCAGCACTGTGTCAGGGTGCTCGAAAGCGACGATGAGGATGTGCTTGCAGAACGAATCCTGCACCACGAGCACGAGTGTTTCCCCGAAGCAATAAAACTGTTCTGTGAAGACCGGCTGGAAATCGTGGGAAGAAAGGTCAGGATCCACTGATCTTTTTTACATTTCAAAGGGTATTGTCATCCGCAGGAAGTGTTATCTCACCGTTCCTTTTTTATCCTTGACGCTGATAGTTTAGCACAACCGGGAGCTAGTGTATACGAGTCTATGAAGGAAAGATCCCGCAACCCTGCAACAAAAATGATTGCCCGGGAGCGTATTGAGGTACTGTTTGATCAGGCGCGGCTGGCGTTTTGTGCACATCCTGAATGGAGTAACCGTTATGTGGAGATCGCACGCAGGATTGCGATGCGCCAGAGGATCCGGATCGACGCCGGGTTCCGTCGCCAGTACTGCCATCACTGTTACTCATTCCTCGTACCGGGAAAGAACATGCGGGTGCGTGTCCACCGGGGCAACGTGGTGGTCACCTGTCATTCCTGTAATAAAAAGACGCGATTCCGTGTGGTGAGACCCTATGTCCAATCAACCTGACCGATCGATGCAGGACCTCAAACCGACCGTATGGATCGGTAAGCAGGGCTGTACCGAAACCATGATCCATGAGATCGTGGAACAACTCAAGAAACGCACTATGATCAAGGTAAAATGGCTTCAGAACACCCAAATCGATCCGGAAGATGTTGCAATGCAGGCTCATGCGACACTCGTTGAAGTACGGGGAAGGACGATGGTGCTGGAAGTAAAAAAGAAAGTAAGCAAAAAATAACCAGCTTTTTTTATTTGGCCGACAGCGGAGTGCTGCTGCTAGAAATATATAAAAACCTTATCCACGAATATGTAAAGACTGTTAGTAAAAAATTCTACAGTGAGGTCCCTAGATGACAACAGTATTCGATGCCTCGGCTGACCACCTTATCAGGAAGGTCGCAGAGGAGCTCAGGAAACGGAAGGAGATCACTCCGCCGGCCTGGGCAGCCTTTGCAAAGACCGGGGCACATAAAGAAATGCCGCCCGAAGACCCGGACTGGTGGTTTATCCGTGTAGCGGCAGTGTTGAGACGCGTCTATGTTGATGGCCCGTTGGGCGTCGAGAGGATGCGGAGTTTTTACGGCGGGAAAAAGAACCGTGGTTCAAAGCCGAATGCATTCAGGAAAGGCAGTGGATCAATCCTGCGCAAATCCCTCCAGCAGCTGGAAGCAGCAGGTCTTATTGTCCATGACAAGACCGGCCGTAAAGTTTCACCTGCCGGCATGGCATTTCTCGACAACATGGCACATGAAGTCAAGACCAATCCCCCGGCGCCGGTGCCCAGGCGGGTAACGGCAGTAGCTCAACCCGAGCCCAAGAAGGGTGAGGGCAAGAAGTCCGACTCCAAAAAGGAGAAGGGCGAGAAAACCGAGGGTGTAAAGGCCGAGAAAGGCGAGAAGAAACCGGCGGCAAAGAAAGCCGAAGGCAAGAAGTCGGAAAAGTCGGAAAAGTCCGAAGTACCAAAGTGAGGTAACCCCATGGGAGACGACGAGCTTAGTGAACTCCGCAAGCGCAGGATGGCACAGCTGCAGCAGCAGGCTGGCGACCAGCAGGCCATGCAGTCAGAGCTCGAACGCCAGGAGCGGGCCAAGTCGCAGCTGCAGATGGTACTTATGTCGATTCTCGAGCCCGATGCCCGGGAACGCTTAAGCACCATCAAACTGACGAAACCGGATTTTGCCGGTGCTGTTGAGCAGCAGCTTGTCCAGCTCGCCCAGAGCGGGCGTCTCAAGAACAAGATCACGGATTCGCAGCTCAAAGAACTGCTCAGGCAGCTTGCGCCCGCGAAACGTGATTATACGATCACGCGAAGGTAATGAAAGCAGGAGTGCTTTACAGCGGCGGAAAGGACAGTTCCCTTGCAGCAATAATGCTGGGTACGTATTACGAGGTTGAACTCAACGTGTTTGTGTTCGACCCGTCCCGCCAGGTCCCGTCGGT
>JAPKXT010000073.1 GCA_026394695.1 Methanoregula sp. | reverse complement strand
GGGCGGGTGCCCGTACAATGCCATCGCTCCTACGAATGGGGTACTACAGGGAGTCGACCCCCATTGTGTTGCCTACAAAAGGATCTTTGATGAAATTACCGACCGGCTCAACAAGGAGATGTTTGATTCACCCATGATGGAGATGGGCTTTACGTCTCAACCAATGAAGAGAAAAAAGGCCGGTGTCATGTCCCTGATGCATAAGATGGTGTTCAGGGTAGTAACTCAGCTCCCTGTCCGCTCATAGACTAAAGTGCCGGTACGCGGCGATACAGATGATTCCCAGCACACACAGCACCACCGCGTACAGGAGCGGCTGACCCTCAAGCGAGAATCCTGACACCCCGCTGTCGCCCGGCACGTCACCCATATCATGGGGAATACCGAGCGCATTCCGGAACCGTTCCTCGATACCCATCGGACCGGCGATCTGGAATGCCACCAGCGCTGCGATCCCAACGACAGCAATAACCGCAATGAAGATCACCATCTCTTTTTTTGTGCCGGTCGTTGTCAGGGCCGTTCACCTTCCAACAGGTCCGGCCTGGCCTTGATAATTGCGGCAATTATCATACCGGTGATAAATGCCTCAATAACTGCCACACCCATATTGACGCCGGCTATCAGGGTAAGCCCGGCCAGGATCTGGGAGCTCGTCTGGTTAACTCCCTGAACACCCGATATAAGGATGATGGCGATCATGGCGAGATTTCCGCAGAACAATCCCATGAGGGTCGCTATCCCGGCACGGGCAAATGCTCCCGGAATGAGCCGTTTCAACACTTTCCAGGTTCCATAAGCAACAATGACTTCGGTCACATTGACGAGCAGGTTTGCCCCGACCAGGCCCCAGCCCCCGTGGCCGATTGCAGCGGAGAGAATATTGATGATGAGAACAATAAGCGAACCGAAAGCAGGACCGACCAGAATACCGATCAGGGGCGTGAGGTTGAGGTGAACTCCACCAAAGAGAGGGAGGCTCACCTGGGAGATCGCAAATGCAGCTGCGGTACAGAACGCAGCGAGGGTAATCTTCCGGTTATCTGTTTTTTTCACAGACCTGATCCAGACGATAGCTGCAGCAACCACTACCAGCGCAATCACCCACCAGACCGCCACCCAGAACAGGGTAAATGACCCGTCTTCAAGATGAATATGCGCCATTTTAAAAACCTCCAGTGTTATTACTCCGACTCAACAGATCAGGTACACCTTGTCTGACCAAAAATAAAAACATTATCAGGAATTTGGATGCACCCCAAATTTTTTCCATAGATTTTCCCTGGATGATATTGTATTATTTCCCTCGGATTGCCGCCATCATCCCCTCGATAGTGATCGGGTGTTTGTCAGCAGGGATTCCCCGCAGCCGGCAATAGGCAAGATATGTTTGCACAATCTGGGGTGGTCTTAACCCCGTCTCCTGCAACAACTCCTCATCATAAAAGATCTCGGCAGGTGTACCTTCGGCATATACCGAACCTTTCCTTACAAGGCAGATCCGGTCGGCTATCCGGGCGGCAAGGTCGAGGTCATGCGTTGCGATCACCACGCTGATCCCAAACCGCTGTTTGAGTTCAAGGATCAGGTTTTCAATCATCCCGCTGTGGACCGGGTCGAGATCTGAGGTGGGCTCGTCCAGTGCGATAATCCGGGGTTTCATGGCAAGAATGCCGGCAATGGAGACTAACCGCTTCTGGCCACCGGAAAGATAGTTGGGGAGTTTCTGGACGAGGTCAGCCGCCCCGACCGCTTCGAGTGCTCCTGTTGCCGCGGTTAAAGCGGCTTCATGGGACATGCCCATATTGAGGGGACCGAACATCACGTCATCGAGCACGGTCGGTGCGAAGAGCTGGTCATCCGATTGCTGGAACACTACACCGACCTCCCGCCAGAGATCGGTGAGTTCACCGCTCGTAATCGACCTGCCGTTCACCGCGATATTGCCCTCTGACGGGGTAAGCAGTCCGTTGAGATGTTCGATGAGCGTGGACTTTCCCGACCCGTTCGGCCCGCACAGGGCAACGATCTCGTTTTTCTGGACATAAAAACACATTTCATGGATACCGACACTCCCGTCCGGGTAGACGTGGCTTGCGCAGTCGACATGGATCAGTTCACGGTCCTTATCAATGTGCGGGCAGTGTGGTGAACTTAAAGGATCAGTACGGATGATCGTCATGGTTGTTTTACCCTCCCAATGATGGTGTCATGAGTGCCACTGCGACGACAATTGCTGCACCTGCGCAGATGAGCAGGTATTCGGTATACCGGAGTTCCGGGATCGCAGTCGCAGTCCCGTAGGATCCGGAAAAACCCCGGGCGATCATTGCCTTGTGAACCCGTTCCGATCGCTCGAATGATCGGATGAAAACAAGCGCGAAGACCTCGGCAAACATCCGCCCCTGCATGCGGATACTGTGGATGAGACCTCCCCCACGGGAACGCACCGCTTTGAGGACCGAACCGGTCATGGCAAGTGTCAGGAATAAGAAACGGTAGGCCATGAGGAAGATCTGGTCAAGGGGTGACGGGAAGATGCGGTAGATCATGGCAGAAAAATGCATGTACCGGGTTGTCATGAGGAAGAAGAGTGAGAATGTCACGACAATGAGCGCCTTAAGCAGCAGGGTGACGACTAGCAGGATGCCTTTATCGGTGAGTATGACAGGAAACCCGGCAACAGCAAAAGAGATGACAGGATTTCCCGGTTCGCTCCAGGCCATGATCCCGACAAGCGAGAGGACAAAGACAGCCGGCATGGTATACCAGCCAAACAGTTTCCGGACCGGGAGATGTGCCGCTGCATAGGCCCCAAGAATGACAAGATAGAGCACGGCGATGACTGTGAGGTTTCCTGGAAGGGTGACCAGCAGAATAATGAGGATGAGGAATGCGAATTTTGTCCACGGGCTCAGCCGGGTAAAATATGACTGCTGCTTTTCAGCATACCAGGTGATCAGGTTCAGGTCCGGGATATGATCTGACAGTGAAGCCGTGCTCATACTATCCTATCCGGTGCCCAGGGTAATCGCTGCGTTATCATGGATTATCTGCCTCACACCCATGACAGTGGGTATCGTGTGTTATTTCGCCGCAGACACCCTGTCGTGGATGGCCCATCGCGTGGCACATCCGCTCGATTGCATCCTTTGAGACGAGACTTTCAAACCGGGAAACTTCGCTGCAGGCCTGTTCCTGTGAAAGCCCGTAATGTGTCAGCATGAGGGCAAGTATCCGGTGCCGTTTAACCAGGAAATCCGTATACTGTTTTCCGCGTTCCGACAGGCAGACGCCACGGTAGGGAGTGTGGGTGAGATAGCCGGACTCTGCAAGTTCACTGATGGTCTTTGTAATTGTTGATGGATCGACATTAAAGTGGGAAGCAAGGTCATTGGTTTTGACCGAACCATCACGCTCAACAAGGAACTTGAGATACCCCACTTTTCTGGGGGAGAGTTCAAGACCCTCAGGAATTTCCATACGATTCCTTAGTAGGCTGGCGATCCAGAATAAAGTTTGGTATGGCACCAAACTTTTGCAGATTCGTTGGTGCCGGGAATAGGGACGAATGAAAGAACGAGAGGGGTTCATGTATGCCCCTGCACCAGTGGTGTTCTACACCTGGCTCATCGATCAGTGAGGGACCCCCGTACTTCCATAACTGTACCCAACACAACTTTTTTTTCGTTAAAGTAAATTTACATGATTAAATAATCCAATATTTACGCTGGTTTTATAATTCAGACGATTTTAAGTGCGATTTCGAAAATTTATTTTCGAAACCTTTTAATTAAGATCTCACTAATTTTACACTAACCACAAAGAGTTTTAACTCGATGTGCGTGGCATTGCATTTTGAATACTCTCGTGCATTTGCACGTAGGGAGGAGGCTAAATGGAACAAATTGTATTTGGCATTGGAATTACTGCATTGACAGGAGCTCTTGCCACTATCGCCGGTTCTGCGGAAGATACTGAATCCAACATCGGGTCCCAGGGTGACCCGAACTCACAGGTTCAGCTTGCACCGCAGATGGGTTTCCTGCACCGCATCTTCAACAAGGCGGTTGCCGGAGAACCCCCAGCATACGGTCTTTGGTGTGCACTGGGTGCAGGTCTGGCCTGGGCTTTTATGGCGATGCAGATAAACGCTGTCCTTGCTATCGTCCTAGGCTGTGTTCTCGCAGTCTTTGTACAGGGCGTATATGCAACCACCGCGTATCTTGGCAGGACGGCAAGTCTCGCCAAGTTCGGTCAGCCGGTCTACGTGGACATTCTTAAGTCCATGACGTCGGTCACCATGGCACATGCCTTTATCGCAATTTTCTGTACCGTAACACTCTGTCACCTGATCAACGGTGCACTGGGACACCCGTTCCCGTTGCCGCTGCTCGGCCTGATCTGGGGTATAGCACTCGGTGCAGCAGGTTCTGCGACAGGCAACCCGTACTATGGTAAGGAACGC
>JAPKXT010000076.1 GCA_026394695.1 Methanoregula sp. | reverse complement strand
ATGCTCCGGGCAGCTGATGAACGAAAGTTTCAACCAAATTGCGTTCTCTTTGATTCATGGTATTCGAGTATCGACAACCTGAAACTGATCCGGTTTCTGAAATGGCACTGGTGTACTCGCCTCAAATCCAACAGATTAGTGGATCCGGATCATACGTTTAATCGCCAAATCTCGGAGATTGACATACCTCCTGAAGGAAGAGTGGTTCACCTGCGCCAATATGGTTTCATCAAGGTTTTCAGAGTTGTTCATTCGGAGGGAGATGCTGAACATTGGGCAACAGATATCCTCGGTGCATCAGAACCCGATAGAAAATCGTTCAAAGATCTCGGGTGGAATATCGAAGAGTACCATCGAGGCATTAAGCAGTGTTGCGGCATCGAGAGATGCCAGGGACGCAAAGAAATTGTCCAACGAGGTCACATTTTTCTTTCATTACTGGCTTTTCTTCGCCTGGAAACTCAGCGGCTTTATACGGGTATCAGCTGGTACGAGTCGAAACGCTCGATTCACCGATCGGCAACTTCCCTCTTTATCTCGCAACCGACTTTCTAATCCGATTCCTTTTTGCTGGAGTTATGACGGGAGTTTCTCGCTTCATACTAATTCAACCGCGTAAGTCCTAATAACATTAAAAAATGATTGTGTAAAATACCAGTTGTATCCTCAAAATACCCCTGGTAATGCAATAAAACCCGAACCTATTTTTTGTCGGAGGAATCAGCACTCTTTCTCGTAGCTTCTTTATATATCGAATCAAGAGCTTTTTGTGCCGCCTCCCGTACATCTCCATCTATATCAAGGAGTGTTTCTTTCAGACAGAGAACAGCCCGGTTGTCAGCGATATTGCCAAGAGCCCATGCAGCAGTTTTCCGGACCAATTTCTTTTTGTCCTTCAAAAGCGGGAGAAGTGGATCAACAGCACGCGAATTATTGAGTTTTCCCAGTCCCCATGCTGCTCCTGTCCGGAGCCATTTATCATCTGATTTCAATGCATCAATCAGGGGCTCGACAGCACGGAGATCCCCTAGTTTTCCCAAAGATTTTGCAGCAAGCCACTGGACATCAACAAACGGGTCTTTGAGTGCATCGATCAACGGTTGAACAGCTGTTTCATCCCCTTCATTCCCCAATGCTTCTGCTGCCCTCCAGCGATAGTTGAGATTGGGGTCCTTCAGCAGTGCAATAAAATCTTGAATCCGGAGTTTCCGACGCTCTGCTATTGCAGCTAACTCCGCGGGTGTCGGGTCATCAGAAGATTTGGTACCATTTACCTGCATTTCAGGATTACCCATGCATATCCCTCAATAGCCACCCATTTGTGATACATAACTATTAAGGTTTTTAAATAAAATCCTGCAGTCTTGCAACGTTAATAAAAATTGCATCCCATCATGGACAAAAAGAATCAGTGGAATATTTGAGGGATGAACGGATTTGAGGAATGAAAAACATCAAGGGGTAATTTCCGGGATAATTTCAAGATTCACAGAGAAATTACTGACCGAATGGGTGAGAAAACCCAGACTGATCATATCTACATCCAGCGCAGCGTAGGTTTTGAGGGAACTCTCAGTTATTCCTCCTGAAAGTTCAATTAAAATACGATCCCGCAGTCCTTCGCGTGCCAGAAGCGTGATTGTCTGGGTAACCTGATCCGGGCTCATATTGTCAAGCATAACGATATCCGCACCAGCAGATGCCGCGATCAGGGCATCGTCAGAAGTTTCCACTTCAACTTCAATTTTTTTATATGCTGAAACCTTTTTAGCTGCCCGTATTGCGCTTTTGAGGGGAACAAGCGCCAGATGGTTATCTTTGATAAGAATCCCGTCGCTCAGGTTCATGCGGTGAGGATCGCCGCCCCCAATCTGCACAGCTTTCTTATCGAATATCTGGAATCCAGGACACGTCTTCCGTGTTGCCGCTACCCTGCAGTGTGGATTGACCGATGAGACAATATCTGCCATCTTTCTTGTCTGCGTCGCGATGCTGCTCATCCTACCAATGATATTAAGTGCTGTCCGTTCGACAAGCAGAATCTTTTTTGCATCCCCAAAGAGTAAGAGAAGGATGTCATTCTGACAGATCACATCCCCGTCTTTTGCGAGGTGTTTAACCGAAACACCAAAATGGGAAAACAGTATTGACACCTCTTGTAGTCCCGCGATGATTCCAGCCTGTTCCGCCCTTATGACTGCATTACAGGTTATATCAGGAATAACTGAAGCAGAAGTTACATCCCCAAACGGGGCATCATCCTCAATGAACTGCAACAGATAATCAAGTGCTACCATACCGGTTTTCACCCATTATTCTGAATCATGTTCCCACAATTATTGGATCACTGAAATTATTCAGGAGCGAGAGAATGGACAGGGCTGCAAGGTAGCTGGTGGCGGGATTATCAGGACTGGGAATATTGGTCACTTTGATATAAGTCTCACCAAAGCTCCCGTCAATGAATAATTCGTGAACATTGCGGTCGACTGACGGGTCAACCCAGAGTTCCACATCAGTATCCCGCCCGGCTGCAAGACTCATGGCCACTGACACGTTGACATTTTTCGGGAATGCCTTAATACACTCGTTGGCTTTGCCGGAAAATATCAGTCTTCGCGTATCAGCGGTAATACCAAGAGATGCGGGACTTTTTGTGGTTCTCAAAAGTAACCTGTTGATCTCCGATATCTTTCCAATCTTGAGGTTATCGAGGCCAAATATCGCTCCGCTGGGGATATGTATTTTCTGTCCGAACCTGACCGCTGTTGTCCTGATCTCGTCCCGGAATACCGGGTCGGAAAGCGCACCAACGCTCATAATCACCAGATCTTTATGGTGGGACAGTACCAGTCCCGCATAGATTTTCACGGCACTAACAGATGCAGCTTCTACAACAATATCGACATCTGCGGCAATAAATGACTCAAAATCTTCATACGCATGTGCACCGGAAATCTGTGCGATCTCCTTTGCCCGCTCAAATACCAGATCGTAGACTGCTGAGATTTCGAAACTGCCTCCGTGCTGTGCGATGATATGCCCGATATTACCACAGCCAAGCAGCCCGATTCGCATCATGATAAACAGATTATGGGTATCATTGGTTAAGTGTTGTGCTCGCAGGATGATGTGCGATGGTGAAAACAGATATTATCGTCAAAGACCAGATTTTTCAGGAATCAGGGACTTCTCAAATTTGAGTTCTTTCAATAGGACTTTCAATACTATTTATTAATACATGTTCAATGGATCTGGTGGTGCGGAAATAGTGGCAGAAACCCCAAAAACCAGGTGTGGAAATATCACTGATATTGACATTTTTGAAATGTTTCGCAATAAAAGTGTCTTTATCGAAACATACGGGTGCCGCTATAATTTCGGTGACACGGCAAAACTTGTCGAGATCCTCAAACACAAAGGCAGCATTCTGGTGGATTCAGCAAAAGAGGCAGACTCGATAATCATCAACACGTGTACTGTTATCGGCACAACCGAGTGGCGGATGCTCAGGAGATTTTCGCGGTTCCGGGAGTATGATCTCTATGTGACCGGATGTATGCCAACCGTCCAGCGCGAGGCAATCTTTGCGGTGTGTACTCCCACCATTATCTCTTCGGAAACAATCCGGGAGGCATACCAGAATATCAGGACTGTTGCTGGTGAAGGAGTGGCGATTGTGCAGGTTGCTCAAGGGTGTTCCGGCAGGTGTACCTACTGTCTTACCCGTATCGCCCGAGGGCCCCTGAAAAGTTACACCGAAAATGAGATCCTTGCAGAAATACTGGCGCATACAAATGCCGGGACCACGGAAGTCCAGATTACCGCACAGGATATGAGTTGCTGGGGACGGGATATCGGGAAATCACTCCCCCTGCTGTTAAAGTGTATCGATGAACTGCCGGGTCGGTTTAAGATCCGGGTGGGAATGATGAACCCTGCCACGGTGAAAGGAATACTTGATGATTTGATTGAGGCATTTGCCAGTGATCGCATTTTCAAATTCATTCATATCCCGGTTCAGTCGGGATCAGATGATATTCTTGACCGGATGAGGAGAGGGTATACCGTTGCAGATTTTGAAGGGATTATTACTGCGTTTAAAAAACGGTACCCGGAATTAACGCTTGCCACCGATATGATTGTGGGATTTCCCGGTGAGACCAAAGAAGATTTTTTAAAATCGCTTGAACTGATCGACCGGGTGCGCCCGAACAAGGTAAATATCACCCGCTATTCCCGGCGCCCTTTTACACCTCTATTTACCGGTAAAGACTGCCCCGACTGGCTCAAAAAAGATCGTTCACGTCTCATGAACTCCCATGCTGAACGGATCTATACTTCTATCAACAACGGATTTCTTGAAAAGCAGGTACCCATCATCGTGACAGAAACGATAAAAACGGGATTGGTAATGGCCAGATCTCCAGAATATCTGGGAATTGTGATCCATGAGAACCTCCCTCTTGGGTATGAGGGTCATGCGATCCTGAAAAATGACCGGAAGTATTTTTTTATCGGGCAGCGGGTTTTCTGATTCTACAATCCCGATGAATGTACTCTCATACAGTTACAAAGGATATGGAGATCATTATTTTATTTTGAAGGAACTCGCTCCTTTTAAAAAATAAATTCCCGAATTCCCGGCATACGATTCCCGTTTCACCGACTTCATGGTATTAAACACGCTGGATTAATCATGCTGTGTGAATCCGATGGAAAACGAGTGGTTTAATAAGCGCAGTATCAACATTTCTTATCCGTTCGGTACGCACCGGGCAAAGGTGAAATAATGGACGAAATTGAAGCCGGATTATTAAAACTGGAGCAGAAGATCGAAGAACTGCAGGAAAAAGGTGATTCTCTCTCGCAGGAGATCAGGGATCATGACACAGAACTCCTGGCGCGGATGGCCAAATCCGCAGTACCGGTTGTCAAAATTGTCGGCCTGAATATGCTGAGGAAGGGTAAGCAGGATACCAAGGGAGAAATCTACGATCCCGCGTATTTCCCCGGCAAGATGATCATTTTAGGCAAAGCTGCAAAACCCGCTGCATTTCGGCCGGACAACCCCCAGATGCCGGTAACCGACCAGTTTTGTGTACTGTCTGAAGAAGGAAAATTTTTCGAACTTATGTACAGTTTTGATGGTTTCCTCACAGATTCTTACCTTAATCCTATCGATGCAAAGACCGCAATAGAGCACTATGGATATGATATTATATTCATGTTGTATCGAGCGATGCACGATTTCCTGAAAGGTGAAGAAGCGCTTGTTGAAGCACTGGAGAAAGTGATAGGGTATATTTTTGCCCGTAATGCTTGACCGGCACATCAGGCCCCCAGATTTATTTCCATTTAAATATTGGAAACAGTGATTTTGAAAATCGAGGATAGAAAAGCTATATCAAGATATGTGGGATGGGCCCGATGTGATTCGAACACATGACCTCCCGGTTATCAGCCGGGCGCACCACCGGGCTATGCTACGGGCCCAAAAGTTTGCCTGAAATTTACCTTATTTACTACTCCACCAGAGTTTTTATAAGTTGTGAATTGC
>JAPKXT010000220.1 GCA_026394695.1 Methanoregula sp. | reverse complement strand
GTGATCATCAACCTGTCGGGACGTGGCGACAAGGATGTGGCTGAAGTGGCAGCAATGAAGGGGGGTGCATGATGGGACGGATCGAAACGGCATTTGCTGCTGCCTCCATGAAAAAACCAGCCTTCATCGGTTTTACCGTAGCAGGAGACCCGGACAAGGCTGCCTGCGTACGGATCGCCCGGGCCCTGATCGCCGGGGGAACGGATATTCTTGAACTGGGAGTGCCATTCTCTGACCCGGTAGCAGACGGGCCGACTATCCAGAAAGCCGATGAGCGGGCGCTTGCGGCCGGAACCACACCGGACACGGTATTTGATATCGTCAGGGAGATCCGCAAAGAGTCCCATGTGCCGATCGTGTTCCTAACCTATTACAACATCGTCCATCGCCGCGGGATCGAGCGGTTCTATCGTGAAGCCCATGATGCCGGTGTTGACGGCATCCTGATCGCCGACATGCCGGTCGAGGAATCAGAGGAGGTCTGTGCTGTTGCAGCACGATACGGTATCGACCCGATCTTCCTCATCACCCAGACTACCTCCGATGAACGGATCAAAAAGATTGCAGCAAAGGCACACGGGTACCTGTACCTGGTCGCAGTGCTTGGTGTCACCGGTGTGCGTGACCAGGTTTCAGACGAGGCAATCGATCTCCTGCACCGGGTTCGGAAGCACACCAGGCTTCCGCTCGCACTCGGTTTTGGCATCTCAACTCCCGCACAAGCCCAGATCTGTACCCGCGCCGGTGCCGATGGGGTGATTGTCGGCAGCGCAATTGTGGAGATTATCGAACGGAACCTGTCAGACAACGACACCATGGTTTTGGAGTTGCAGGATTATGTACGGAGTATGAAGCGGGTTTAGGCAGTCACAGGAATTGGAAAGTGGTGAAAAATTTTCACTTAAAACCATCTTTTTATTCAGCGCCGTACAAAACTATCCTGGTAAATCATACCATCGAAAAACACTCTTCTTCTCATCATGGGCGTCTGCCTTGTTGCCGGCCTTGTGGCAAAGGCAAACCAGGACATGTTCCGGCGCAAGGTCGGGGCATCAGTTGTTGCGGTCCGGAGGGGCGGGGCCATCCATGCGTTTGATACAATGAACCATTTCTTCTTCATCAGTCAGATGGTAGTCCCAGGCTCATCCTACTGGAATATCGGCTTGGGGGGACTTGGCCCGGAGGATGTAAAAGGCGATGAGGAAGGGTTGATGATCATGCAGACGCTTGGCGTCAACATGGCGTGGCTGCTGAAGAAGATCAACGACTAATTTTTTTCAGATATCCACGGTCAGGTCATCGGTTACCACGATGAGCCCGGGACTAAAGCTCAGTAGGGTAATGGGGGCAAAGAATGCAAAAGTGACAGGGAAATGCCCGGTCTTAAGAGGACTATGCCGAAAGGAACTTAACGACCCCGCCAAAAATTTCTTTTCATTTTCTCAACTTCAAATAATAGTTCCTTTGCTTAGCAATTTCATCCAATATTGAATGAAGAACTCTTGATTTCTCTTTAATTTCGAATCCATCAGAATTCTTATTAGATTTAGTCAATGCTTCTTCTAATTCTCGAATTTCCATAACTGTAGCTGCAATGCAATAGTAGCTTTTTGAACGTCCTTCATTAAATTCCCGCAACATCTCTTTTATGAAGTGTTCTCTCATTTTTTGCGTCTTTTCAAACTCGTTTACCCCATTCTTTTGAATAAATGCAATATCATCTTCAAGTTTTTGATAACACTTGAAGGAATCGACTTTTTTTGCGGATTTTCTATGTTTCGTCCATTTTTCACACGTTTCATTTTCTTCGCAATTCCAGCAAAATTCAATTCCTTTTTTCTTCAAGGCACAAGTGATAAAAGGGCAACCAGCACCCATTCTGGATTCGGTTTTACATCCACCGCACTTGCTTGAACCTTCAGTATGGTAATGAGGGCAAAGTCTGCAAGAAAGCCCGCAAATGCCGATTTCGGGATATTTTATTTTCATTGTTATCCCTTTTACCGTATTATCACAGGTATTTTTGATAATAATGGATCATGTGGCGGCTGATAGTAAGAATTATTCTCCGGAAATGAAGTCTGCATTTTCAGCAGGTGGATGCACACCGAAACGCTCCGGCAATCGCGAAAAGTGAGAGAGAAACGGGCGGAGAAAAATCCCCGCCATCTCACCCCCCCATCCCCGTAATAATACCGACAACCTGCTGAGCAGTCACCGGGTCCACCACCCGGGCCAGCACCAGTCCGGCCATCGCCACGAACATGGTCCAGAACACTCTCTTCACCTGCTCATTCTTCCCGAACGCCTCGATCGCAGCATCTGCATCTGCCTTCATCGCCTGCTGGATCAGCTTCGGCAGGAACACAAACAACGGCAGGAACAGGATCGCTGCGCTGATGAACGCAAGCGTGATCTCCGCCCGACCTGCAAGGAAGATCCCGACCGGGACCGCAAACACACCGGCCAGCATTGCAGCCATCCCGACCTCGCCAAACCAGAAGTAATGCCGCTTATCGGAATAGTTCAATCTCTCTGCATCAGTCAGCACGGAGAGATCGAAGATACCGAGCGTGTTTAGCATCCCGTACCATACGGCATGGGTCTCCTCCGGGTCTGCGACGATGCCCAGGAACAACACGGCGACTGGCACGGTGAGCAGGATGAGTGGGAGATGGGCCAGCATAAAGACCAGCCCGAGCAGGCCCCCGGTCCCGCAAATAGCACACCGGGTCTGCACCTCATTCTCGAACATCGGCACCTTCCGTAATCCGGATCTCAAACACCGGGCTGGTATACCCCCCATTCTCCGGGCTGAAGTCCCGAATCCGTCCCATCTGCGCAAACTTGCGGCGACCAGTCCGGATCTGCACCGTGTGGATTCCCGGTGCCCGGGGATAGACCCGGCGGCCGTCTACGTCATGCATCTCGTCATACGGCGGGATGTCGAACCAGTCCGGCCAGAAACGGACTCCCCGCGGAATGTCGCTTCCCCGCCGCAGGTCCTGCAACCGCAGTGGCGAGAGGTTATCGTAGATCACATCGATGATCAGGTTCTCATCGCCCCTCAGGGGGTTTAAGGCCAGTTCGTAGAAGATGGGGTTGCGGCTCACTTCCTCCCGGGTCAGGGGTGTATGTACGGTGAGCGGTTCAAGCCCGCTGAATGTCCCCCGGTACAGGCCGGTCACGACTGCGACCGGTAGGGAAGGGTTTTTAGTTTCCATGCCAGTGCTCCTTGTGGCTTTCGTGTTCGCTCCGGAGTTTCCTGAACTCCTCCACGATCTCGTCATACCTTCCGATCTTCTGGTAGATGACAAACAGCATCGGGTAGATCGGCAACACAACTCCCAGGATAATTCCTAACAGTTCGGTTTCCATAAAAGTCCACTTTAAAAAAAGACGAGTCGACCACAAAGAGGGGGGACAAAAATTATGTCTCCTCCCCTCAGGGTCGTTTCGTCTGGCGAATTTAAGCGAGGGCTGCGACGCTGTCTGCCCAGGTCTCGACCGCGATCCGGATGGCCTCGTCCGAGTAGGACGTGAGGGTGACCCGGCCACGGCTGAAGTTCAGCATATACAGTTCGCCGTTGGCGTCGTGGCACCTGATGGTTGCGCTGAAGGTGTCATTCTCTGCATCGTGGAGTGCTGAACCGGTGTGTGCAGTGGTCACATCTACGGCGGCCAGCAACGCGGTCACACCGGCGTTGAACCCGGCGATGGTGTTGAACCGGTGTGACGCGATACCGATGGTTACGGCGTCAACGTCTTCGTACACCATTTTCGCGGTGTAATTTTCCCTTGTCTTTTCTACCGGGTCGTGGGTCTCCCCGGCGGTCATATACGCTACACATGCAAACGGGTTGTCGGTAATGACCGACTGGACGATCAGGTTGAACGCCGAAACGCTTGCAATCGGGTTTGAGAGTTCTCGAACCGCACTCTTGGTCTGTGAAGTCTGTACGAAATCTGCCATTGTTGTTTCCTTCTTTTTTTGTTTTTTTCTTTTTTGTCGCCGGGCCCTTTGACATACCATTATACGACGTATGAGGGCTTATTCGTGACCGAATCTTTTCAGGAAAGGGGAAACTGAGTTTGAATCAGAGTTTTATTGATGATTGGAGCGTGTTGAGGGGCGTGACGGTTTGGGAAAAACCGGGAGGGGTGACCGGGTAACATCTGGAATATATTTCAAACTAATTTACCATCATTTATTATTCATGAGAACAGACACTTGTTTAAGGAAGATCTGGAAATCCAGACAATGATCACCCTTTACCGGATCTTCCACACCTTTCTTTTCATTCTATAGTTCTGAGATATTATTCTTAAAATCTGCTCTGTTGAAACCCTCATAGAAGCAATCAATCGCTCCTGGGGGCTCCGGCCCATCGTACTTCCGCCCCCGCCGCTCGGGCATCCCCCATATTGCGATAACCCCTGATAAGGTTGAAAATATTACTCCGAAAAAAGAGGGGGTCAAGGGGATGCTCCCCTTGGGTTGCCTCCCCTAGGGGGGGAGCGGGTGAGTGAAAATTATTTAAAAAACACTACAAAGAGCGCGAGATCAAATTACCCTGATGAGGAGAAAAAAGAAGGTAAAGATAATGCCGCCGCATCCAAAAAAAAGGGCGAATGTACTACACCCTCCGAAATCCTGTTTTTAAAAAAAGGAAAACGGCGGCCTTGATGTATTGTGTAAACCGCCGTCTGGCTACGGTATATGCAATGTCAGCGCAGGAATACTTACGTGCCAAGTCTCACCGTGGAACGCGCCACCCAGGCCCTCATCCTATTGCCCGTGCGATGCGCAGACAAGTGCATCTTTTGCCCTGCATCACGGGACCAGTAGCCAACCGGCACAATATGCGGTGTTGGCAGAGAATCCGGCATATACGAACCAAGCAACCACAAAGCATTGCTGTCATACCGGTCATGACTTACCTGATGGGTTGTTTCAAGCTGAGTTATAAAGTGCGTGAGAAAATCTTCCGGGGTCCATCCCGTTTCTCCCTGGTAGGCCGGTGTACTTAAAGTTCGTAAATAATCACGAGGGGTAGAATATGCCTCCAGCTGTTTTCTTCCTCCCATGACTTTACCCTGTCCCTGTTGAGGCATTATAGGTATAGGTTCAATGAGGCCCACACTCCAGCCAGGCACAGCACATAAGCGGGTTGTCTGCAGTACTTCTTCTTTTGTTAATCCCTGATGGTTATGATCGGTATAGGATTGAGGGAAATACACAAGATGAGGAGTATCCAGTGCCTGACGCACCCTGTCCCATATCCAGATCGGTTCACCAGTATTTACCCGGACCGGTATATCAACGTCAGAAGAACTTTGTTTTGTCCGGGTAATTTTTCCCCTGCGGCATGGTTAAGAACGGCAGTTTTTACCCGGTCAATAAGGTGTGAAACAGGCATTGCGATCGGCGTTACCAGAAGCTGAGTAAATCCTTGTCGCATTTTCCGATCAACCAATTCCTTATTGCGGGTAAATAGTTCCTGCACCTGTTCCTGGGTTGGTACAGGATACTCTTGTGTGTCAATTCCCATCACTCCTGAATTTTCCGATCGGGGAAGAAGGGTTAAAATTCCTGTCCGGTTCAATGCGGTAATGGTGCGGGCATACTCCTTCTCAAGTCTGAATTTTTTCGTCATCTCTTCTTCTCCTGCTCAGAAACCATTGTACGCATTTCACCCGTCATTTTTTTAGTGGGGAGGTTTTTACTTCGATTTTCCTGTCAGGTTCCCCGGACACGGATAGCATAACTTCCTCATCCTCCCTTTGGCTGAACCGCTTTAAATCGATTGCATAAATCCTTTAAACCGGACAATTCACTGAAATACAAATACTAATTTTTTTGGAATTTTTTCCTTTTTATCGGGTTCGACAGCTAACCGTTCACTATCCTCCTTAATGAATTTATCAATGCAGTCACCGGATCATAATTCTGAGAGAAATTGTGTATATACCTTGGTAAGTAGCAAAAAGAGTAGCATTTTTTTTGAGATACTTACCTGCCTGAAATAAATGCCTTAATCATCAGGGACAGCAGAAGGGTTTCAATGTTGGAGGTTCTAAAATGACGCAAAAATACCGTAGCGGCGATGATTATTCTACTATATTTTCAAGCCTGGCTGATGTGAGGAGTTACCAGCGAAAACATGGCGGACGGATTTACGTCTGCGAGTTTAAAACCGGGAGGCCGGCAGCAGAACAGGACTGGCGACCCATCACTGTGAGATGAGGTGCGGACATGAGACCCCGCAATACCGCATCCAGATTCAGGGAAGCAATTACGGTCAACTAAGATCTAAAAAAATTAATCAGCCGTCATTCCCTTTGGGCCTTTCTTTTTCTGGTTTGTGATGCATAATTCTTTTGCGATGATAAGAACCGCACAATGATTATCAAAAAACCACGCACATTCTTTCCCAGTGCACGGGATTTCGATAAGTAATCCTTCATTATTGACCGCAGTCCCGAATTTCATAGGACAACCTTTTTTTTGAGATGGCATAAAGAAAAGTCAACTTTGACGTAATGAATCTTTCTTAGGACAAGAGTGGCATTTTTTCAAGATACCTATAACCCACAATAACAATGCGAAACTCCGGATCCGGACCTTTTCTCTTATCATTGCTTTGCCCCTCTTTCAGAAATAGTTGCGATGCCACGATAGTGCAAGCGGAATTCAAAAAAACAGTCCTGATCGTTACAGGAGGGAAGGAAGGGAGTGAACAAAAAAAAGAGACACTTGGTCAACAGAGTGTCCACTTCAATTAGGTTTAACATCACCCCGCATAAGATCATTAACCGTGAGGGTGAGGTATGGGCGTCTTCAGGTACGAGAACAAGTATGCAGCCCCGTCAAAGGAGCAGCGGGAACGCTATATGAAAGGGGAGACAGAGGAGCTTCATTTCGGGCCGGACGGGCAGATCGTACTCGTTCTCTATCATGAAGCAGCCTATATAAAAGACGACATTGACGGTGTCCGGATCCTCTTCACCGGCTTCAAAGACAAGCAGAAGGTGCAGGACGAGGTGAGGAGGCTGGTGGAGTACCATCAGCTAAAAGACAACCGCACGAGGACAAAACCCGGTTGTCATTAAACGGTTTTTTTCCCTTTCCACGGACAATAAGTTACGAAAAAAACGAGTGGGGGCCCCTACGGAGGAAAGATTTCTGGCTGGTTTTTGATAATGCGAAACAGGAAGAGAACATATTCCGGGAGATTTGTCAAATGCGATATAACCTCGTCCTCACAATAAAGATTATCCTCTACCGGCTCGCAATGGTACTTTAGTCAAAACGGAGTCAGACCATGCACCTGAAAGTTGTGATCACGAAGGGAGAGGATGGCTGGTATGTCGTCACTGTTCCCTCTCTTCCCGGCTGTATCACGCAGGGTAAAACAATCAAAGAGGCAAAGGAAAATATCAAAGAAGCGATCGCTCTCTATCTCGAACCTTCAGATGAGATCATCCCCGGTGAAGGAGCTCGTGTCATCGAGGTCGCTGTTTAAAACATCTCCCGGTTGTGTCGGGTAAAGATGTGATCCGGGTACTTACCCGGGCAGGCTTCTTTTTTGTCCGGTAGAAGGGAAGTCATGTCCGCATGAAAAAACAAACATCGGATACTACCCTGAATATCACTATTCCTCTTCATGACGAACTTGACCGGACAACACTCAGATCAATTATCAAGGCAGCGGAACTTACTGAAGATGAATTTCTGCAGTTTCTGGAATAACAATCTTAAGAATACCCCTGTCGCTTGTTCCTGAGACATAACGATAAGAGGACGTGGAATAGCAAAAAAGGTTGATTATATGAGCGGTGCCCGTGGGACCCGTTACGGTTCTCCCTGGTCGAAAAGGAATCAGTTCAATACTTCAGGAAGGGAAAAATGGAACACCGATCCGGCGTTTTCCCGTCAGATCCTCACGGTTTGGGCTGGATATACACCATTTTTATGGCATGTTCCGCGTGATCGCATATCGTGCCGGCGGTTTTTTCACGCGCTGGCATCCCCCCGTCGTAAATCCTGAGATCCTTGGAAGACCACTCACCATAAACTATAAACTCACCAATCGAAAAATTATGTAAGAATGCCGGATTTTGTTATATCACCCGTGGTTTTTGCCTATGTCATTATCCCGCTCCTGATCTTTTCAGCACGCGTCTGTGACATGAGCCTCGATACAATCCGGGTCATCTTCATGTCGAAGGGGATCCAGTACCTCCCGGCGATCATCGGGTTCTTCGAGGTGATCATCTGGCTGGTTGCCATCGGCCAGGTGATGAATAACCTGACGAATGCCGTTTGTTATATCGCGTACGGGGGCGGGTTTGCCACCGGGACGTTTATCGGGATGGCAATCGAAGAGAGACTTTCCCTGGGTCTCACCAGCGTCCGTATCATAACAAAGGAAGACCCGGCCGATCTCATCAGGTTTTTACGCTCCCATAATTACGGCGTGACAAGTATTGACGGGGAAGGCAGTACCGGCAAGGTCAAGATGGTCTTCACCATCATCAAGCGGCAGGACCTCAAACATGTGCTCGGGATCATCAAGGATTTCCACCCGAACGCATTCTACTCTATCGAGGAAGTGAAATCCGTGGCCGAAGGTGTCTTCCCCAAACGGAACTCACACCGGTTTTTCCAATGGATTGACTCGTTCAGCTACAACCCGAAGGGAAAATGAGAGGGTGCGGGGAAACGGGGTGCGGGAAATTATGCGGATTGAGGATGGAAACAGAGGACGTGGTATAGGAAAAAGGAGTTGATTATACAACCGGTGCCGGTGGGACCGGTTGCGGCTCACCCTGGTCGTACACAAGCGTGAAGTACCGGGCGGTGAAGATCATGAAGACCGGGTTTACGATGAGGAGGAGGACCCAGCCGATGTACGGGATAAACGACAGGACCGCGGTAATGACGGCATAGATGACCATGGCAATGACGAACCCGATGAGGAGAAGGATATACGACAGCCATCCCATGGTCCTGATCGTCGTGAGGATCGCAGAAACCCGGATCCCTTCGCGGATGCTGCCCGTCCGCGCAAACCGGACTGCACCGAGCACCCCAAAGAGCATGACGATGACAAAGAGGACGCACTCCACGAGAAGGAGCAGGAGCACAAGGAGCAGGAGGGCGATATTCGGCAGGGCGGTTGCGGTGGAGAGGATGCTGGCGAATGCGAAGAGGCATATTGCTGCCAGAATGATGAAGATAGGCAGGATCCACAGGACCCATACGACAGCGAGCTTGACGCCATCGACAAAAAGGTCTGCCCACCCGGTGAAGTCGGGGGCCGGTTTTGCTCCCCGGTAGATCCGGACAGCATAGCCCGAGAGGAAGAACGAGAGGATGAGACCGAGGCCGGCAAGGAGCGCGATCCGGCCCCACGGGATTGCACCCCAGTTCATCGCGGTGCCGGTCATGATAGTCTTCGGATCGAAGGTGAACCGGATGAGCGAGAACGGGAGGGCGAAGAGGATGAAGATCGCCCACCGTGTCCATTTTCCTACGAGCGCTTCCTGTGCATAAGCGAACGAGTCTGAGAGTAGTACTCCGATATCCATACAAAAGATCTCGTGAGATTAAGGTATATCAAGTGTTGCAAGGTGGGGTTCTCAGGTGTTGTCATGAAAGCGTACCCGAAGAAGTAATTACGGCAGGTGGTATCCAGGGAAGATAACGCATCGGTCGTTGATGGCAATCCGTTCCTTCGCGCCGGTCCAGGGAACTGCCGGCGCGTATGAAAGAGCTGATGAAAATGATTAAACGGGTCTAAAAGGATCACCTTATAACAACAGGGTGTATCAGAATGTCCACATCAACACTATTCATCAAAACCATCTGCGTTTCTCTTGCGCTGGTTGTATTGGTAATAATTTCGGGTTGCACAACCGCTCCCTCCGCATCGAACGGGACAATCCCGGTAACCTCACTACCGGTAACTACCGTGTCCCTGTCCCCGGTACCTGCTCCAACCTCAAATCCCGTGCCATCCGGTGCAGACATCCAGTTGAGAAGTAATGTCTATGGAATATCCTCAAATCCGCAAGTAGGCCTTGACACTATTTATTTTTCCATCGGTCTGCCATCGCAGGTACCAGCTATCGACCTGACCAGCATGGAAGTTGTCTTTTCCGTCCCGGGCACTGCCCCGGTAATCCTCACCCAGGGCACGAAAGATTCAACCAGCACGTTTACCACTACCCGGGGTAACATTGCCGTCACTTCACTCGGTCCCGGCGATGAGGTTGAGATTACGTTCAGGGTAACGGGGGTCCCGGCAGGTACCAAAGTGCAGATTGAGGTGAAACCACCTGCTGGTGCGGTATTACCCATTTCAGGGACGGTGCCCGCAATGCTTTCATCAACGAATATTCTCGATTAAATCTCCTTTTTTATCGATATAAAGTAAAATTCAAAAAGGTCATATCCGCGTTCTGTTGGCAGATCTCACTCGGTCTGATATGTTTTCAATTTTATGCCCTGCCCGGCGGTTGCACTTAAAAGAGGAAAGCGATAATAAAATACATACTATTTTGGATAGCCCGAAATTTGAACCTCAATATATCAAAGCACGTTATTTCATGCTGGATATGGGATGCCCCGGGGACACTAAAACTCTGGTAAAATTTGACGGATATTACTGGAGATGGATTTCATTCAATAAAAAATGGTGTAATGATCAAACATTAACAAGAGAAGATTGGCATAACGGGAATTTGCGAAGCATAACAAAAGAAGAGGCAAAAAATATTCTTTGCTCTTGAATTTGAAAACAGCTGAATGTTATTATATGTGGCAGGTATTCACTCATCTGCATTGATGATCTCGGCATACGGTTCCGGATCTACGACCTGACGCTCGGCATCCGCTCCGGCTTCAACATCGCTCCATCCCAGATGATGCCGGTGATTGTGCAGCACGAGCATGTCGAAATGGTCATGATGCAGTGGGGACTCATCCCGCACTGGGTAAAGGACCCGAAAAAGTCAATGCACCCTATCAATGCAAAGGCGGAAACACTTGCGGAAAAACCGATGTTCTGCGGTCTGTTGAAGAACAAACGTTGCCTTGTTCCTGCAAGCGGTTTCTATGAATGGAGGAAGGATGGCACAAGAAAAATTCCCTATTTAGCCCCCTCCAAAAACTACCATTCAGAAAGCCGCTGTAATTGCTTCTTTGAACGAAATCCGAGAGAAATGACGAGACCGGATAAAAGTACATTCAGACTAACGGCCTTTTTGACAGAACGAGTTGTATAGCGGTGGAA
>JAPKXT010000071.1 GCA_026394695.1 Methanoregula sp. | reverse complement strand
CGTGCAGGGTTCCGGTCATTGGCCGGATTGAAGCGTAACCATATCATTAATAAGTATGGCTGTTTTACCATTGGATCATGAACGAGCTGCACAGACCACTCTTCCTGATAATCTGTGTCCTCCTCGTAGTACTATCCGGTTGCATTTCTGCTCAGGTTGGTGATGCACGGTACCACAATGACGGGATATCGGTCAATCTGAACACCGGCACCTCCATACAGGATGCCTTTATCCAGGTGACCATCTATCAGATAAAAGATCTTCAGCAGCAGGAATACCTTGTCGTTACTTCCCCGGTTAACCTGAAACCTGGGGAAAATACGGTTTTTTTCCCGGCACGGCTTGAACCGGGCACGTATAAACTGCGCATTTACCTCATCTATGATGGTGAACGCAAAACAGCAGTAATCCGGGATATCGTGGTATAATTGACAAACTCTTTTAAAAAAGACGTACTTGATGCAGCCCGCGGCATTGCTCCTGCGGATGCAGTTTTCAAAAACGCCCGCATCTTTAACCCGTTCACCTGCAGATGGGATGAAGGTTCCCTTGCGGTAAAAGACGGGATTGTCCTGGGAACGGGAGATTACCGGGGGGAAAAAGAATACAATATATCCGGAAGATCTGTCGTTCCCGGGCTGATTGACGCCCACGTCCATATTGAGAGCTCACTGCTTACTCCCCGCGAATATGCCCGGCTGGTTGCACAGCACGGCACAGCCACGGTCATTGCCGACCCCCATGAGATCGCAAATGTGGCCGGTGTGGCTGGTATTGAGTTCATGCTCTCCCAACGGAGAGGTCTTCCGGTAGACATCCGGTACATGTTACCCTCCTGTGTCCCGGCAACGCCGGTGGATACCGGGGGGGCAACGCTGGATGCAGCTGATTTGACCCGGTTCAAAGACCACGAAGGTGTATTGGGCCTGGGTGAAATGATGAACGTCCCCGGTGTCCTTACCGGGGATCCGGATGTGGGAAAAAAACTGGATATCTTTTCCCTGCGTGACGGGCATGCTCCCCTGCTTTCCGGAGATGACCTGAACACCTATATTCTTGCCGGGTTGCAAAGCGATCATGAATGCACCCGCCTCGCCGAAGCAGAAGAAAAAATCAGGAAAGGGATGTACGTGTATCTCCGGGAAGGCTCGACCGAGCGCAATATCGAAGCGCTTGCCTCCTTAATCACCCCGCTCACGGTCTCCCGCTGCTGTTTTGCCACTGACGATTGTCATGTTGACCTGTTGATGAATGACGGGCATATCGATCGGTGTATCCGCCGTGCCATTGCATGCGGGGTTGTACCGGAACTGGCACTGAGAATGGCTACGTTGTCAGCCGCAGAACGGTTCGGGCTGTATGACCGTGGGGCGCTTGCCCCCGGGAGGCGGGCAGATTTCTGTATAGTAAATGACCCTGAAAAGTTTGTGGTGCAGCAGGTGTTTGTCGGAGGTCATGAGCTTACCGGTACGCTGCCAGTCTTAAAGGCGTCGGGAACACCCCTGCCATCCACATTCCGCTGCACGGTCCCGACACCGGGAGCAATCCGTGTTCAGGGCAAGGGGACAGCACGCGTGATCGGCATTGTGCCACACCAGATCATCACAGAATCCCTCCGGTTACCCGTTGATGGTACAACTCTTCCTGCCCATGACATCCTCAAAATTGTGGTCTGCAACCGCTACGGTAGTGGAGCCTGTGGTGTGGGACTAGTCCGGGGGTTCGGTTTTGTGCAGGGAGCGATCGCATCGAGTGTTGCCCATGATGCCCATAACCTTATCGCGGTCGGAACCAGTGATGAAGAAATCCTCCGGGTGATGGGAGTGGTGATAAAGATGCAGGGCGGGATGGCGGCTGTTGTCGGGGAAAAGGAAGTCAGCCTCCCGCTGGACTGCGGGGGACTGATGTCATCACTGCCATACCCGGATGTTGCAGCCCGGTTGCAGGAACTGCACGCGTGCACCCGTGATATGCGGGGAATTGATGATCCTTTCATGTACCTCTCGTTCCTTTCCCTGACGGTCATCCCCGCATTGCGTATTACAGACCGGGGGGTATTTGATGCTGCGGAATTCCGGGATGTGCCCTTGTTTATCGCATAAGAAATCGCAGGGGAAGAGCAGGGTCAGGCAAAGAGCAGGATAATAATTGCACCCGCGACCATAATGGTTGCCCCCAAAACCCGTTTTCCAAGATCGCCTTCGGAAAAAACGATCGTCCCGTAAAGGACCATAAAAATTATGCTCAACCGTTTTATCGCAATAACGTACGGAACAATCTGCAGGGTATATGCAACGTTGACAGATGCCCCTTCTATAGCAATGAACAGTCCGATGAGAAGTGATAGCCCGGTGAATTGCTTTATAGTAAATGCCCGGGTTGGCACCCCCTGCAGTCCAGTCTCTGTCGTTGGATGCTCTGGCAGGTCAGTATACCGTTTCGTTCTGACCGTGGGGGAATATACTGAAATGAAAAGAAATGTAATGCCGATGCATATGACGGTAAGCGCCATGCCAAAGAACGGGTCGGAATTGAGCATCGCGATCTTATCAAAATTGATCGAAATGGCAAACAGGAATGCAACGATGAGCATGAACCAGCTGCCGCGGTTCTGCATAATCGACCTGACCGGGTCGAGA
>JAPKXT010000161.1 GCA_026394695.1 Methanoregula sp. | reverse complement strand
AGCAGAGTGCTGTTGGCAGGTCGATCTCAATCTTTGAACCTTTGCGCGCAAGCAAAATCATGATGAACGGTAATCCTGTATGGTCGGTTGCCGGCAAACCTACGGATGCAGTCATCATCGGGCTGTATGCTCTCAAGCTGAATCCAACCCTAATTGTCAGCGGCATCAATATCGGCGAAAACCTTTCCTTTGAATCGATTATGACCTCCGGCACCGTTGGTGCTGCACTCGAGGGCTCCAACCAGGGGACAAAAGGGATTGCGTTCTCGCTCCAGGTCGAAGACCAGGGAGACAAATTTGATGACCCCCGTAACCACGGGCAAAGCTTTGACACCGCAAAGACCATTGTCCGTGATGTCGTGTCCCGCATCTTTTCAACGGGGTTCTGTCCTCACGCCGATGTTATTAACATCAACATACCCTCGGAAGTAAAAGGAGGGTATGAGGTCACCCGTCTTGCCCGGAAACTTTTCCATACAGGTGTCGAGAAACGATTTGACCCGCGGGGTCGTCCGTATTTCTGGATCAACGGTCCGCTTATCGAAGATGCTGAAGAAGGGACGGATGTGCATGCAATCCGCAGGGGAAATATTTCAGTTACCCCGATTACCCTCGATTGTACTGCCCACAGCGCAGATGAAGAGACAAGAAAAATATTCCTTGAATAACTTCCTGGTACCGGTTTTTGGATCCGGGACCTGATTTCAGCACCCTATAGCTGACGATGAATGGTAAACGATCCTTTTTTGCCATCATCCCGTAACCAGTCTCGTCAGAGTGGCCGGATGAACGTATCTTTTTTTTAAAGAAAGACTCCATTAATGGAGAAATTTTAAAAAGATATGCATAAATCCGGAATATCTTTTTCTTTTTTTTAAAACACACTATGCAACGTGTGTTTTTTTAATGGAAAATTTGAAAATTCATAAAATTCTGTTTTTCTTATTTGTTGTGTCGGGCAATATTTTTATTGTTTGATCTAATCCGGTTTTCCGGTTTTCCGGATAATTTTTAAAATTTTTATGACCATCTCGTGACCGAAATTCACGTCCGCGAGGATAATCCGCACGGATAACTTTTAATTTGTATTAAAGGAAAAAGTTAAACCCAAAATTTTAGAGATTTTCCAGCCCCAAAATCACCGGAAAATCCTGACCGGAAACCGGATCTGGACGATTGGTTCTGGTGCGTTGTAGTGACTTTGTGATTTCCTTTGCGACGTAGAATATTTGGCAAAGTCTCGACGATGCACCAGAACCGGCAAGGGGATACGCTTAAACAACCCCATCACCAAGCCCCGCCATTGCGTTTCTGTTGACGGCTCTCATTAATGATGGGGATGTATGCAGCGTGTCTATAAGCGTGATGCTGCATGGATATATCGTGAGTCGGACTTGAAGCTCTGCGAGCATTGTTACAGCAGGGGTGTACGGGAGAACGCACGGGGGGCCGGTGTGGTGTGACCGTCCCACCCGCTCTTCTCTCCCATGAGAGCACGGAGCATTACACGCCGCAGTACATTCTCGATGCAGTGATTGCGTGCATGGGAGCGATCGATCCGGACCCGTGCAGCAACAGCCGGGAGATCCCGAACGTGCCGGCAGCGAGGCATTATACTCAGGATAACGGGCTCATTTATGCAATACAGCATTTCCTGCATGATGGGAATAAAAATGGGGATCAGAGAATAATCCCGATATCTAACTTTTCAGCCAGTTCCTTATATCTGTTCCTGATAGTGACTTCTGTGACACCAGCCACTTCAGCCACTTCGTTCTGGGTGCGCCGTTCACCGCCAAGAATCGATGCGATATAAATCGCGGCTGCCGCGACACCGGTCGGTCCCTTACCGTTCGTCAGGTTGCGCTCGCCGGCCTGCCGGAGGATCTCAACGGTTCGGCTCTGGACCTCGCAATTGAGGGTGAGAGCCGAGCAGAAGCGCGGTACGTAATCGACAGGGGAGGTCGGGAGGAGCTTTAAGCCAAGCTCGCGGGAGACGACCCGGTAGGTCCTGCCGATCTCTTTTCTTGAGACACGGGACACTTCCGCGATCTCATCGAGAGTACGGGGCACGCTGCACTGCCGGCAGGCAGCGTAGAGCGCTGTTGCCGCAACACCTTCGACACTCCGCCCGCGGATCAGGTTCTTGTCGACCGCGTCACGGTAGACCATAGCTGCGGTCTCACGCAGATTCCGCGGCAGGCCCAGTGCGGAGGCCATGCGGTCCAGTTCCGAGAGTGCGAACGCAAGGTTCCGCTCGGTCGCGTTGCTGACACGAATCCGGCGCTGC
>JAPKXT010000001.1 GCA_026394695.1 Methanoregula sp. | reverse complement strand
ATAACATCGGCGTGAGGACAGAACCCCGTTGAAAAGATGCGGGACACGACATCACGGACAATGGTCTTTGCGGTGTCAAAGATTTGCCCGTGGTTACGGGGGTCATCAAATTTGTCTCCCTGGTCTTCGACCTGGAGCGAGAACGCAATCCCTTTTGTCCCCTGGTTGGAACCCTCGAGTGCAGCACCAACGGTGCCGGACGTCATGATCGATTCAAAGGAAAGGTTTTCGCCGATATTGATGCCGCTCACGATAAGAGTCGGATTAAGCCTGAGTGCATACAGCCCGATGATGACTGCATCCGTAGGTTTGCCGGCAACCGACCATACAGGATTACCGTTCATCATGATTTTGCTTGCCCGCAAAGGTTCAAAGATCGAGATCGACCTGCCAACGGCACTCTGCTGGGTTGCCGGTGCAACAACGGTCACTTCAGCAATCGGGGCAAGAGCTTCGTACGCAGCCCAGAGCCCGACTGAACTCACGCCATCATCATTGGTCAGCAGGATCGAGGGTTTCATGTGCATTCACGTATGAACCGCACTGCACAAATAGTTCACCGATCGGATAGGGTAATTTTCTCAGAAAGACAAAGAGTAGTGTGATGAACGTCCTGCTCGCCGAATATGCCACTGCTCACGATCCGTCTCTTGCGCCTGAAGGCGCTGCAATGCTCGCCGTGTTAAAACAGAGTTTTGAGCGCTGCGGGTACGATGTCAGGCTGCCCGGTAACGGTAATTTTGGTGCGGAGATAGAACGCATTGCCCCCTCGTGTGATATGGGGCTCGTGATCGCACCGGACCACCTGCTTGCGCGGTACACGCAGATCCTTGAACAGCACACGCATAATATCGGGTGCGGCTTTGTGACCGTAGCTCTTTGTGCCAACAAGGTGCATACAGGAAAGATCCTGCATTCGCATGGGGTAGCGGTACCGGATGAAGCAGCCGCAGGAAAACGGGTGATAAAGCCGGTGAAAGGCTGCGGTGCGCAGGGTGTGAGAATATCAGACAGCGAACCGGGTGCCGGGGAGTTTTCACAACAATATATCGAGGGAGAGCATCTCTCCGTCAGCATGGTGGCAAACCGGGTTGTAGGAGATGCATGCCTCTATTTCACGGGCAAACCCCCTCTGGCGCTCGCGGTGAACCGGCAATATATTGAAACAGGAAGCGATGGCTCATTCCATTATCTCGGAGGGGAGACGCCCGTTCATCCCCCCCGGGAAGCAGAGATTACCGGGGTCGCCAGAAAGGTGACAGAGGTGCTCGGATGCCAGGGATATTGCGGTATTGATGTCGTCGTCGCTGATGAAATTTATGTCGTTGACGTAAACCCGCGGATTACCACCAGCCTTGTTGGCATCGCCGCCTGCATGAAAGAAGAGATCGCAGATATTCTTGTTGCAGCATCGAAGGGGGGAGGGGTAGACCAGGTACACCTTGCAGGAAGTGTCCGTTTTGATACGTGCGGGAAGGTTACAAGGGTATGATCGGTATCGATGTCGGTGGTGCAAACCTCAAAATCGTCGATGACCGGGGTGCACATATTCATTACTGCCCGCTCTGGGAAAATGCTCCCATTACGTCACTGCTGGACCAGTATGTCACTTCACCGGACGACAGAGCTGCTGTCGTCATGAGCGGGGAACTTGCGGATTGTTTTTTAGACAAGATGCAGGGGATCTCGTTTATCGTTGCAGCAGTTAAAATGGCATTTCCTCATGCCCGGTTTTACGGCACAGATAACCTGTTCCATCAGGGAGCCGTGCACCAGCTTGCAGCTGCCAACTGGCTTGCATCGGCAGCATACCTGCGGGAAGAATACCCCGGGGCGGTCCTTCTCGATATCGGGAGCACGACGGCAGATATCATCCCGCTGGGCCGGTTCGATGAACTCATAGGACTGACGGACCTCATGAGGCTCCAGAAGGGATATCTTCTCTATACCGGCATGTTGCGGGGAAATGTTGTCACCCTTCTGCCATCGGTCCTCCTTGATGGTAAAAAGACACCGACCAGTTCAGAATATTTTGCCGGAAGTGCCGATGCCCACCTCGTGCTCGGGCATATAACCCCGGAAGAATACACCGTTGATACTCCTGACCGCAAAGAAAAGACGCAGGATGCATCCCTCAAACGGCTTGCCCGGGTGGTCTGTGCAGATCCCGATGAGATCGGAAACTCAGGGGCATACGAGATCGCCGAACAGTTCTGGGAAACACAGCGGGCGCTGATCTGCGGCCAGGTACTGCGTATTGCCGCAGAATCCCGTGCCGGAGAGATTATCGTTGCGGGAATCGGCGCCCCGCTCTTTGCATGGGAACTGGATGGGACCGACCTGACCGAGAAACTGGGACCGGTTGCAGGAGCCCTCCCCGCATGTGCGGTCCGGGAGATTGCAATGCGGGGTGGAGGCTTCTGATGCGGCCAGGAAATGTACCGGGTCGTGCCGTCATGACCTTCAACTCTTTCCTTGTCCCTGCCCGTTCTTTACCGGTCATGCTCTCATGAAACCGTGGAAAATCAGCCTTGTTCTTTTCATCGGCTCACTGGTTGTTACTCTCGCATTATGGATGATCGGCCTGCCGTTCTTCTTTATTTTCCTTTTCCTTCCGCTCGTTCCGGTATTCTGGAAGAAGCAGACGGTCCGGCGCTGTCCTGTATGCGGATGGGAAACCACAGGCAGCGAGCACTTCTGCCCCCGGGATGCGACCCCCATCCCCGGTAGTGGCAGCGAGCTCGGAGAGGGAAAGGATCGATAAGGGAAGAAGGTTGCCAAAGATGTTTGTTGTCGGAACTTCCGGAAATGACCTTCGGGCATAATTGCGTATCGTCCCGCGGTCAATTACTATTCCCAGATGTTCCATAAATGCAGTTGCACGATTGAATGGCAATCCTGCTGCCAATGTTATACTGAGGTCGACGAGGGGAGAACCAGCCCGGGTATCCGGGTAGAACGGTTCATCGGCAAAGCAGATGGCGTGGCATTGCCGGCAGGAGAAGCGTTTGACAAATACGTGAACCGGGTGTTTTGTGTCTCCTTCGAACAACACGGCGAACTGCTTTTTCTTCGTATCATACCCGGACAGTTTTCCGCCGCACAATGGACACGCATCACGGTCATCAAAAACTATGCCCTCGCATGCCGACAGGCCGCTCTGGACGATATCGGTAAAAAGCGGGGAAATGCGTAATTGTTTCATAGAGTGCGCGGCGCGGTGGGGTAATGATTTTAAATCAATTATTACTCGTTAATTTTTTTCTTTCATCAACTGGTACGGTTGTCATTCCCTATCCTGCATAAAAAAATGAACCCACCACTATTAATCACTTTTGGCATGAATTTCACTATATTTAAATATCGTAAAACCAAATTTTTTTCGTTCGAGGTTAGAACATGGAAATGAAATACGTACCAACCACATGTCCGTACTGCGGGACCGGTTGCGGCTTCAACCTTGTTGTCGTGGACAAGAAGGTTGTCGGCGTTGCACCATGGCACCGCAATCCGGTCAACGAGGGTAAGCTCTGCCCCAAGGGCAACTATGCCTGGGAATTTGTGAACAGCCCGGATCGGCTGACGACGCCCCTTATCAAGAAGGATGGCAAGTTCGTAGAGGCCAGCTGGGACGAGGCCTACAAGCTCATCGTCTCCAAGTTCAAGTCATACAAAGGCGAAGAGATAGCGTGTCTCTCATCAGCCCGTGTCTCCAACGAAGAGAACTACCTGATGCAGAAGTTCGCCCGTGCTGTTTTAAAGACACCCAACATTGACCACTGTGCCCGTCTCTGCCATGCATCAACGGTCGTTGGCCTTGCAGGAGCATTTGGATCCGGTGCGATGACCCAGTCAATTGCAGACATTGCCGAATCAAAGTGCCTCCTTGTCATCGGCACCAACACTTTCGAGCAGCACCCGCTGATCGGGCGCCGCATAATGCAGGCAAAGGCGAATGGCGCAAAGATCATCTACGCCGACCCGCGGCTCACGCCGACAGGGAAAATAGCCGACCTGCACCTGCAGTTCTACTCCGGTACCGATGTGGCACTCATGAACTGCTTCATGCATCAGGCCCTCAAGAACGGCTGGGAGAACAAGGACTTCATCAAGAACCGGACCAAGGATTTCGAGAAGGTCAAAGAGATCGTGACGAAGGATACCTACAGCCCTGAGAACGTCTCGAAGATCACCGGTATTCCTGCAAAGGACATCATCACTGCGGCAGAGTGGTTTGGGACTTCCGGCAGGTCCGCGATTCTCTATTCGATGGGCATCACCCAGCACACGACCGGTGTCGACAACGTCAAGACAACCGCAAATCTCCAGATGCTGACCGGCAACCTCGGAAGACCCGGCACGGG
>JAPKXT010000007.1 GCA_026394695.1 Methanoregula sp. | reverse complement strand
AATCAGATGGTAATTTTTTTGAGTATCATTCCATTTTTAAAGATGGTAAGTCCACCCCCGCTTTGAGATACAACGATACCGACAGTGTTTGTCACCTGGGTCATTGCAGCAACTGAATTGTGACGGGTGCCCATGCCTTTTGGGAGAGTAACATTACTGGTATCGACCGTGATGTACCTGCTCTGTGCCCGGATATACCCGTTACCGTCGATAACAAAAGCCCCGTCAAGTTGGGCAAATTCCTTGATGTTTTCCTTGATATCATGATTTGTTATCATGCACGACTCTGGTTTCTGCCCCTCAAAGGCATTGATCGATATCTGCCGCGACTTTGCCATGACATTGTCTGCGTCGCCGATCAGGAAGGTTGTTCCCACCGACTTGCCCTCCCTGCCTTCAATGGATATTTCGGTACAGATATGGAAGACTGCATCAAAGACTTCCTCTTTTACATCAGTATCTGCCACCACGATGTCTTTCCACGTATCGGTACTGATCCGGACCTCGCCACTCCGTTTTCGGTCGGTGATATCGTTGCCGATACAGAGGATTTCGATGATATGGCCCTGTTCGTTGCGGATCGCTTTGTTAATCCAGGCGATCCAGACCCGGTCACCATTGTGACGGACATTCTCGCTGACATTGACGGCATAGCCTTCCGCGTTAAACCCAAGATCATTTGCCATCATGGAAAGATCATGACCGGAGCGGGCTTTTTGGGGAACGATGGTGCCGACCACATTCTTTCCGATCACATCATCGCTGGTATAATCAAAGAACGAAAGGGCAAAATGATTAAAGAAGGTGATAATCCCCTGGGTATCCATCCGGATGATGATGCTCTGGGTATTTGTGAGGACTTCGCGGTATCTTGCCTCGCTCTCTTTTAATGCATCGGCAATTTTTCTCCTTTCGGATATATCCGTTACCACAAATGTTCCGCCCTTACCGATATCACGCGGATCTGCCATCAGGACCTGGATCTGGCATGCAAGAGGTGCAGTATCTTTTTTTATCATCCTGCATTCTGCCTGTCCAAAACCCTGGGAATTTTTAGTGAACTGGAATTCCCTGCATACGAGGTCATAGTCTTCAGGAGTTTTAAAAAAAATGTGCATGTCTTTTCCGACAAGCTGCGACTCTTCATAGCCGAGCATCTGGGCAAACTGCCGGTTCACCCATGCAATGAGATGGTTGCGTACCTGGAATAATCCCAGTGGCGTGGCGGAAAGTATGGCAGTGAGCTGCTCGTTCTGTACCTTTAACTCCCTTTCTGCTTTCCTGCGGAGCATGGTCTGTTTGATAAGGGTCACCAGCTCGGGAAGGTTTGAGCGGATGTCGCCGTTTTTTGGGAGGCGTATCTCCGTAGCATTCGTGATCTCTTCAGCAGCGATCCTGCTGATACCCCTCCTGCAGAGAAGGATAACCGGTGTAGTGTTTCCTTCTGATTTGAGATACTGTAAAAATTCGATCCCGTTCATGTCCGATACGAATTCGATCCCGTTCACTTCTGGTATCTGCTCGTAGGAGACTATCACATCATAGGTGCGGCCCTTGATCTTTTCTATTGCCTGTTTTATTGAATGGGCGCTGTCGAGCCTGATATCCCCGGCTTTTTCCAGAAAAGAGCGGATCTGTCCGAAAAGATCAGTATTGTCATCGACAAACAAAACAGAAATCATATCGAATCTCTTTTTTTAAGAAATTGCGTGTTGTTCACTTATAAGAGGTGGATGGTTGTGCGATAAATAGTTGTCCGAGAATTTTTCGATCAGGACAGTAATTCTTACCACATGCGTCTGAAAAGGAAACATTAAAAACCAGAATTAAAAAAAAATATCATTCAGGCTCAGGCACATCATCATCTGTTTCATTCTCCGGTTCATCAGCATCAACTGTTTCCTGGTACATCCACCATCCGATGATGAGAATAATGGGAACGCCAACCGGGATAGCAAATCCTCCATTGAAGCGACAGATGGCCGACAGGCCCAGAAAAATTCCGCCAATCAGAGTAAAATACGAGGCCGCTCTGATTTTGCCGGATTGTTCCCAGGTATATGCAAAAATGGTTATGATAAGTCCGATCAGAAGAACTGCCGCCCCGGTTGTCCAGAATACGGCTGCTGCAATGTTGTATATCCCCGTGTTCTGGCCAAGATAAATATAGAGAATATCCTTGTATCCGAGAATAAAACTGGTTCCCACACCCGGAGCTTCTTGATATCGGAAGAGCGCCCATTGGGCATTGACTAAGAGCCAGTCGCCCCACATATAGATGTTCAGCGGTATCAGAAAAATGAGACACTGGAGTATCAGCGGAATTTTGAACCTTGTCATCATAATTACGGCATAATTATTTCACGGATTGCGTATTGAGGATATCGGAACGAGTGCAGGGACTATACCTATTTCATCCGATGATGAACGTGTGAGGGCTAACTAAACTGGTTATAGTCATTGATAATGTCAGAACTTATTTTTCTGACGTAATATCCTGAAATCGGAGAAAAGCAAAAAAAAAATATTATCCCGTGTGCCCGACAATTGCCAGCTGGTACATCCAGTCCATGAGAGGATGACATTCCTCGACAATGCATTCAAGTTCGCAGTTGATGCAGGGAATCAGCTCATCGCCCGCAAGCAGGTCAGAGGGGTTCACCGGCATTTTTTTGGCATGGAGAAGGTAGGTTTTGATCCCATCTTTCTTGAACTCGGTCCGGTTGATGAGTTCATCATCCACAAGTTTTTTGACAATCCGTGAACATTTACGGCTGTCAACTCCCAGTTCTTTCCAGAGCTCGCTCTGGAGAATGCCTTCAGGTTTCGACTGAATCAGTTTCAGTGCTTCATCAACAGGATCTACCATAGTGTCCACCTTTTCTCTGGTCAGATAAGCGGTGCAATGGTAAGGATATTATTGCCCCTGATCACCACAGTACCAAGGCTTCTTCCCCGCTGGTTATCGATAAACTCAATGGTTTCGTCCATGTGGATATTCAGGTACTCA
>JAPKXT010000038.1 GCA_026394695.1 Methanoregula sp. | reverse complement strand
GGGAATCCCGATTGCCACCACTCTCATGGGACTCGGCTGCATTCCGGGGGATCACCCGCTCAATCTCGGGATGCTTGGGATGCATGGAACGGAATATGCCAATTTTGCCATCACGGAAAGTGATGTCCTGTTTTCCATCGGCGTGCGGTTCGATGACCGCGTGACCGGCAAGACGGATACGTTTGCACCTCATGCAAAAATCATTCATATCGATATTGATCCTGCAGAAATCGGAAAAAACAAGCGTGTTGATGTACCGGTAGTCGGGGATGTAAAGGCTGTCTTACAGGATATGCTCTCGATGCTGAAAAAGAACGGGCTAAAGGATGCCTGGCTCAAGAAGATAAAACACTGGAAACAGCACCACCCGCTCACATGTCCCGATGATGGCAGGCTTCACCCGCAGTTTGTGGTCAGGCAGATGAGCGAACTCCTGAAAGGAGATGCGATCATTGTCTCTGAAGTCGGGCAGAACCAGATGTGGACCGCCCAGCACTATTGCTTTAAAAATCCACGGACCTGGATAACCAGCGGCGGGCTTGGCACGATGGGTTACGGTCTCCCTGCTGCAATGGGGGCGCACTTTGCACGGCCGGACATTCCGGTTTTCGATGTTGCCGGTGATGGAAGCATCCAGATGAATATCCAGGAGTTTGGTACAATCTCCCACAACAAGATCCCCGTCAAGATTGCGATCCTGAACAACAGATTCCTTGGCATGGTGCGGCAGTGGCAGGAGCTTTTCTATGACCGGCGCTATTCATTCACCGAGCTTCCGCCTGTTGAGTTCGTCAAGATCGCCAATGCCTACGGAATTGAGGGAGTGAAAGTGGAATCCCCTGATGACGTCATGCCTGCACTCAGGGCGGCACTTGACTGTGACGGTCCGTTTGTGATGGACTTCAGGATCGAACGCGAAGAGAATGTGTTCCCTATGGTTCCTGCCGGTGCTGCAATCAATGAGATGATTGGGGGGCACCCGAAATGAAACCGCACACGCTTTCCATACTGGTCGAGAACAGGGCCGGTGTCCTTTCACGGGTTACCGGGCTTTTTTCACGACGGGGGTTCAATATCGAGAGCCTTGCTGTTGGTCCCTGCGAAGAACCCGGTATGAGCCGTATCACCATCGTTGTAATTGGGGATGATGAAAAAGTTGAACAGGTGATGAAGCAGCTCAATAAACTCATAGACATCATCAAGGTCTCGGATTTAACAGAAAATGAGCGGGTGGAACGTGAACTTGCCCTGATCAAAGTGACCGCGGAACAGGGAACTTCCCGAGCAGAGATCATGCAGATTGCGTCCATTTTCCGGGCCCAGATTGTTGATGTTGGTGCAAAATCCCTTATTCTCCAAGTGATCGGTGATACAGAAAAGATCGATGCCATGGAGAAACTACTCCGCCAGTATGGTGTTAAGGAATTTGTCCGGACGGGGACAATCGGAATCCTCCGGGGTTCAAAGACGGTTACCAGTTCAAAATAATTCTCCATTCATTTTTTTTATTGACTATTGTTTTTTTGGTTTGAAAACGTTCAAAGGTTGTTAGTGAAAAATAAGAGCAGAATGAGCGATTTTTATAAATTTAATAATATTTCGGCAAATTTCGATTGTGTTATATCTTAGCATACTACAATTTAAAATGATAAAATGTTTGGATTACCGGATATCACCATCCTGTCGGTTGGTATAACAATCGTTGTTGTGATTGCTGCACTGCTCTATTGGGGACTAACGTTTAAGGGGCATGACTAAATGGCTGCTGATATTGTCACCATAGTCATAGTCTCGATCTATTTCCTCGGGATGCTTGCAATAGGCGCGTGGGCTTCGAAGAAGATTAAAAATACCGAAGACTACCTTATTGCCGGCCGGTCGCTCGGATTCTGGGTGTTCGTCCTCCTGATGATCGGGACGGTCTGCTCCGGGATGTCACTCCTTGGGGTTTCCGGTCTTGGGTACAAGGCCGGTTGGCCAACTATCTGGGAACAGATTTTCGTTCCCCTTTCAATAGGGTTCTGTGTCATATTCTTCGGGGTCAAACTCCACAATGTTGCAAAGACCTCCGGGTACATGACCGTGCAGGATTACCTTGCACACCGCTACGAGAGCCCGGTCGCACTCCGTTCTCTCGCTGCCGTGGCCGGTATCATTGTATCCCTGATCTACCTTGTCGGGCAGTACACAGCTATTGCGATTGTCCTGATGTGGTTGTTTGAGATCCCACTCTGGCTCGCCCTCGTGATCGCGACTCTTGTCACCATGGTCTACACTGCCATCGGTGGCCTTTATGCTGTCGCATGGGCATCCCTCATCCAGTCAGTCATTCTCATTATTGGTGTCATTGTTATGGCACCGATCATCATCTTCTACGCAGGTGGTTTCGCCCATGTCAATGAGGTTATGACAACTATCAACCCGAACCTCGTTATGCCGTGGAACCCCAGCGGGGCGTTTGCGGTACCGTACATCTTCTCATTTGCCATCCTCCTGATGATCGGACTCGCCTGTGCTCCTCATGTTATCAACAACGTGCTGTCTATCAAAGATGTCAAATTCTTCAAGTGGGCACCACTGGCTGCATTCCTGATCTACGGTGCGGCGATGTTCCTGCTGAAATTCACCGGTTTTGCGGGACTATCCATGGTAAAAGAGGGAATTTTTGCGCTCCCCAAAGTCGCAAATGCGCAGGATTCCATAATCCTGTATGGCATTCAGAACTCGATTCCCACTGTTGCATTATGGGGGATTTTTGCCGTTATTGTCCTTGCGGCGGTCATGTCAACTACCGACCGCCTCATGCTCACTATCGGCGCTATGGTTTCCTGGGACCTGTACAAGAAAGTCATGAGGCCGGATGCCCCGGATAAGAGCGTCCTCCTCCTCTCTAAAGTTGTCGTTGTCCTCTCCGCGATTGGGAGCATGATCCTTGCCATCAATCCCCCGGAGATGCTGGCAATACTCATCTGGATGGGGATCGGCGTCATGCTCTCGACCTTTGCAGTCCCGCTTCTTGCTGGGCTGTACTGGCGCAGTGCGACCCGTGAAGGAGCCATTGCAGCGATGAGCCTTGGCCTTGTCACATCACTCGTCTTCGGGTTCCTCAATTACTTCAAGATCGTTGTGTTTAACATTGACTTTGCAAATATCCCTCTGCACTTCTCGTTTTATGCATTTGTGATCGCAATCGTTGCGATGATCGTTGTCAGCGTTGCCACAAAGAAGACCGCTGATAAGATCCTTGATGAAACGCAGACTGGTTGGTATATCTCAAAACAGTAACTTTTTTCTCATTCCCACGGTGAACCATATAAATCCTGCGGGCTAATGTACCTGCAGTGAAAACCGCAATTCTGGGAGGTGGACTTACCGGGCTTACGCTCGCTCGCCTCCTACAGGAGAATGGCAGGGAGGTTGTTGTTCTTGAAGCAGAGCGGGAATACGGGGGGCTCTGCCGCTCAAAAACCGAACACGGATTTACCTTTGACACCGGCGGTTCGCATATCATCTTTTCCCGGGACACGGACGTGCTTGACTTTATGCGCAGGATGATTGCCGGTAATGAACAGCGCAATAACCGCAATACCAGGATCTTCTATAAACAGCAGTTTATCAAATACCCCTTCGAGAACGGGCTTTCTGATCTACCACCGGAAGACCGCTTTTTTTGCATCAACAGGTTTATAAAAAATCTGATTGCCGTTGAAAAAGGGGAGATCCCTGCACCGACAAACTTCCGGGAATGGATCTGTTACACCTTTGGTGAAGGTATTGCCGAATGCTACATGGTTCCTTACAACGAAAAGATCTGGAAGTTCCCGACCGACCGCATGTCCCTGCACTGGGTCGACGGGCGAATCCCCCGACCCCCGGTTGAAGATGTAATCAAATCTGCTATTGGTATCGGTACCGAAGGATACACCCACCAGTCAGTCTTTTCCTACCCGCTTGATGGCGGGATCGAGGCACTCGTGCGGGCAATTGCACAACCCATTGAAAAATTCATCAGGACCGGCTTTTTTGTCACCTCAATAAAAAAATCCGGAAAACAATGGCAGATCAGTAACGGAACTGAGAGTATCCTGGCAGACGAATGCATCTGCACCATGCCGGTGCAGCACCTGTTGGCATCTCTTGATGATGTCCCTCTGCAGGTGAAAAATGCTGTTACCGCATTGAAGTATAATGCATTGGTGTGCGTCAATGTCGGGATTAAAGGGCCCGTTCCGGCAATTTCATGGCTCTACATTCCGGATCCTGCCGTAGGAAAGACCAACCGGATCTCATTTCCTTCGGGATACAGCCCGCATAATGCCCCGGATGGCTGCAGCGCGGTCCTTGCCGAGATCACCCACCAGCCGGGCGATGAAGTCAGTGGTATGACCGATGCGGAACTCATCAAAGAAGTTGTGGATATGCTCCATAGTATGCAGATCCTGCAAAAGGAGCAGGTCGTATATTCATCGGTTGACCGGCAGCCGTTTGCCTACGTTGTCTATGATCTTGAGTACCAGAAAAATATTGCCATTATCCAAACGTATTGTAACGAGGTTGGCATTCCCCTTGTCGGCAGGTTCGCACAGTTTGAGTACCTGAACATGGACGGGTGCATCCGGAGTGTTATGGATTTTGTTGCATCCCCACTCCATGAGTAGTTGTGGTCTGATGCATCACGCTTATTATAAGTAAACCAAAACACTGTACAGGAGTTTTCAGCCCCATGATATCGGTGATCATCCCTACCTTTAATGAAGAAGAGAACATCGCGCAATGCCTTGTTTCCCTTACCCACCAGACGGTACTCCGGACAGATTACGAGATCATTGTTGTGGATGGTGGCTCAAAGGATGCTACCTGCGGGATCGCAGGGAAATATGCTGACCGTGTTTTCACCCAGACAAGCAAAAAAGTCGGTGGTGCCAGAAATGACGGGATCGTGGCAGCAAAAGGAGAGATTGTCGCTACAACGGATGCTGACTGTATCCTTCCCCCAGACTGGATCGCGACCATTCAAAAGGATTTCAGCGATGAACACCTTGTCCAGCTGTACGGCCCGGTCTACCCGATTGAAGAAGGTCTTGGCAATAAATTTTCTCTCCTGCTAGCCAATACATTCGCGCGGATCGGCTACTATAGCCAGACGTTCTATTATACGTTAGGTTGCAACACGGCATTCCGGAAGGACGCTTTCTTAAAAGCCGGGATGTACCGCTGCATTGATGCCGGGGACGATCTGGAGATAGCGTTGCGCATGAAGGACGTAGGGAAGGTCACGTTTGATGACAGGTTAAAAGTAGGGTTCTCGATGCGCCGCTACCAGCAGTACGGGACGCTGAAATCTCTCTATGAGTGGGTCTATATCGTCTCCCACGGTGGAGACACCCAGAAGTACTCCTACACGCAGAAAAAATACAAGTAACAGGATTTTTTGGATCCTGACAACAGGTGTCGATCCGGAGTGTTTATGCCAGCAGACCAGCAGAAAGATTGCAGCAGGCAACCCACAGCAACCCCGGTTTCTGATTTTAACCAAAGTGAGTTTGCCCTGTTACTGGGTATGCAGATTATAGAGGCACATGACGGGTATGCACGTGTTGTCATGGACTGCACGGGAAAGAAAAACCCGCGGGGTGTTGCTCACGGGGGTGCAGTCTTTGCCCTAGCCGACCAGGCATTCGGGATCGCAGCAAACTACGGCGCAGCTACCCGTATTGCAGTTTCTGTCCATATCCAGTATGTCGCTCCTGCAACGGGCCCTCTTGTGGCAATTGCCCATCGGGTTGCAGATAATGGCAACTATTCCACGTTCCGGGTTATGGTGTACGAGGGCGACCGGGTCATAGCAGAGTTTGATGGGGTAGCAATCGAATCACACGAGATCCCACGCTGAAACGGTATAACCTGGCAAAAATCACGGTAGACTTCTTTTAATCTCCTGCCAGGAACCATGAGGCTGTTATTGCTGGAGGGGACTCTTTTCTATAGTGGAATGTGGGGGATCCCGTGTTGTAGTATACCTCAAAGTCGATCTCTACGAACCTGGATATCAACGAACAGACTGGGCAGGACCTTTTTCTTACGGAGAATAATATTTCGGACAATCTGAGTCCGGAGATCACGATAATCGCACAAAATGCGACAAAGAAGGTAAATGTCAAAGGTTTTGCTGCACAGGTGCTGCATGAGACAAAGAAGTTGATAAGATACCAGATCATTGCGACAGAAACGATGATGTTAGTCAGGTATGCCAACACACTCCATAACGGCGGGGAACCAGTTCCGGACATATAATCCCGAAGGTTACTTTAACTGATATGGTATTTTGTTCTTTGTATCAATTTTTCATACCGGGCTTGCTCGGGTTGTTGACCCGGTGACAGTTCAGCAGGAGGTGGGGATTATTACGGGTATGGGATAAGAGATCGTAATTTAACCGTACCTTACAATTTTTTGTGCTTTTTATCCAAATAAATAAATTAATTTGTACAGTCGGGAAATATGGGTTCATGCGAGTGGTTTTTGTCTTCACCGGGATATTGCTCTGTACACTTCTTATCGTTGGATGCGTTCAAACAAATATACCCGTTGAAGAGAAAAACCCGGCACGTGTCACGACATTACAGGACACCCCGCGAGTGCAAAATATCACCCCGTTACCGACAACCTCCCCGGCAATAGTACCACAATACCAACAAGGGGACATCATCGACTCTACCCGGAATATCGACAGAGTACCTCGCCTGATCATCCTTAATTTCAATAACACAACCGGGCAATACCAGTACGATATAATTTTTCGGAATGAAAACAAGAGTTGGGGATACCGGATATATCCTGAGCCACGGTGGGTTTCTGTGGGCTTTTTTGAAAAGAATGAGACATACCTGGGGATCATATCAATATCACCAATCTCGAGACATGGTTTCCCAGCAAGGAAATTTTTGAGAGAACCCGGTAATAGACAAGGATTATCGCCCGATGCACTAGGTGAAGGGGATGATTACCGGAATTCAGGTGTGAATGACCGAGATTATCTCTCCCTCCCAATCGATTTTTACGATAAATTATGAGAAAACCGTTATGATCCTGCCACATGGATGAAAACATGATGCCGTGAAAGATTGTCCCACTCCTGAAATTCTAACAGCAACCTGCACAGCAACCTTTAATCCACCAGATGCATCGCGATGCAGATACAAAGATTATAATCTTTGATCGTCCCTAACAGGAATTGTTACCTATGCCAACCATGAAAATCCGCGGAGGAGACCTCGATCTCGTAGAGTATGAATTCAATTCTTTTCCCCCGGGACAGAATCTCAAGACCCTTGGGTATGAAAAGAAGAAGTACCAATTAAAACTGTACCCGGGAAAAATCTCGGTAAAAGCCCCGGCACGGATACACTTAACCGTTCTTGACATGAACCGGTTTGCACCCGACCATCCCGGTGGTGGCGGAATCGGATTTGCAATCCAGTGCTATTGCATGATTGATATCGAATGCACAAAAAAAGGAATTGAGATCGATTACAGTCGCTCCGCAATCATTGAAAATTTTGTTGCGGTCTTCAAAAAAACCGTAGGATATACCGGCGGTTTTAAGATCAAGGCAACTGACCACCAGCACAAGCATGTAGGCCTTGGGTCTACCAGCACGGTCATGATCGCGGTCGCTACCGCGATGAACGAAGCACTCGGCAGACCGCTGACCAACGACCAGTTAAGAAACCTGATCGGGCATAATTATGTTGAGGAAACTGCTGACGGCAAAATTGCTTTTGGTTTTGAGACCGGGGTCGGACCTGCGGTAAGCCTGCACGGGGGTATGGCGATAATGGGAGATGAACTCACTCTCGTCTACCATCACCCGTTTGCTGTCGGTAAAAATGTCTATATCCTTATACCGCCTACGGACATCTCCTCGGCCGGCACCCAGGAATTTGACCTTCTCATGAACAAGGCAAGAACCCTAGATTACCGCGACCGTGAGCTCAAAGCGTATCTCTTTTTGATGGACCTTGTTCCGGCTCTCGAACATGATGACGTAAAAAAAGCAGGGAATATCATCTGGGAGATCGAATTTCGGGGCTCAAAACGGGCGGAGGTCGAACACCACAGTTTTGCAATCTATCACTACATGAGTCAGCTTCGTGATGCAAAACTCGAATTTGTTGGCATGAGTTCGGTAGGTCCGTCCATTGCTGTGGTCACCGCACTCGACAGAAAAGCCATGGAAAAGATCCTTAAACCCCTGGGCCTGACTATCGCGATTGCCACAAAAGTCGATAATGAAGGTCTGAAAATTACCAAGAAAAAATAATTCTCTCTTTAGTTTTTTCGTGCTCTTTTCTGTGTCTGACTAAAAAAAGGATCAATCTTTATTTTTTGAGCTGTTTTTCTCTTCTCAAGGTGAGCTGATACGAGGCCGGTAATAATGAGAAAAACAGCTCCTGCAGTAATGAGAAAAACAAGGAAGATCAGGATGCTCATATTTTCCTTGACAATAGAAAAAGTCCCGAAAAAGTAACCTGCAAGTAAGACGACAAGTGTCCAGGAAACCTCCCCAGAATATTGTAGAATAAAAACGGCTTGTAATTCATCGACCCGATACCGGCAAGAAATGGTGCAAATGTCCGGACTACCGGAACGAATCGTGCAATAAAGATCGTTGAACCCCCGTATCTTTCATAAAAAACGTACGTGCGATCAATATATTCCTGTTTAACCAGTGTCGGGAACTGTTCCAGAAAAACATGGATACCAAGGAAATTGCCAATCCAGTAATTCACCGTATCCCCAAGCACCGCTCCAAGGATGATAGCAATAAATAGCCACTGGAGATCCATTATCCCGCTTGCAGCAGCTCCGCACACGAAAAGGAGCGAATCTCCCGGGAGGAATGGTAATATGACAAAACCTGTCTCAAAGAAGATGATAAAAAAGAGGATAATGTATGTCCACATCCCGTATTCATTGACAACAGAGGATAAGTTCTGGTCAAGATGAAGAAATACAGAGATTAACGAATCAATCATAGATTACAAAAAATTATGCGCTCGGTGTCTATATTAATTTGAGTTATTCGTTAAAAACTCGGATTAATTTTTACTTTTTAAAAAAAAGGAATGTGAACAATTAATGGTTCTTACGGATTGTCAGCAGGCCAATAATAGCAAGGGCACCACAAACCATGAAAGGAACTGCACCGGATTTCTGGGTAGGTTGTTCTGCTGGTGATAATGCAGCAGAAACTGTACTTATTGCTCCGACATTCACCTGTGTTGTACTTGAATAATCGGTATACCCTTCGAGTTTGAACGTAACGATATGGCTTCCGGCAGAAACATCATTCAACGTGAGAGGGGAGATACCGATGAAATTGTTATCCAAAAATACATTTGATCCTGCCGGCACTGACGAAACTGACAGACCTCCCCGGGCAGAAATGGGTGTTGACGGTTGAAGAATTGCACTGACTTCAGAGACGGTATTTGAAAGAACCCTGGTTGTGGTGGTATATGGCTGGTACCCGCTCAATGAAAGGGCAACGGTATGATCTCCAGCCTGAACTGACTCGAGTTTTAAGGATCCGCTGTAAGGAGTTTGTCCCATAGTATTCCCATCAAGGGTTACTGCTGCACCCCCGGGGCTCGACGAGACGTAAATCCAACCGGTATTGCTGGCAGGTATCGGGTTTAAGGTCCCGGAAATGGTCCTGGTTCCACCTGCTGGCACATCCACGTTGGACTTCCAGTCGTAATACCCTGTATGATCGAGCTGGAGAATATGCGTACTGGCCGCGAGATTATTGAGGGTAAGGGGGGTTTTTCCTTTATAGATCCCATCCAGCGTCACATCAGCGTTTGATGGAGATGACAGGATATACAATGTACCCGAAGTGTCTTGCTGGGAGAGAGGGCAGAATACATTTGATTGTTGTCCCGGGTATACCGTTGTCGTAGTGGAATACGGGTTGTATCCATTGAGTTCTGCGTGTACCGTATACGTGCCCGGCCACACTCCGCTGATTGTCAGCGGAGCAAGACCACGGTAGTTACCATTGAAATAGACCTGGACTCCTGAGGGGGACGATTCCACATAGATTGAACCGTAATTTACCGGGGGGACCGGTGTTGGCGTTGGAATAGGATTCAGCGTTGCATAATAGGTCCCTGTCTCTCCAGCGGCGGGCATCGATAACCCCCCACTGTAGGGGGTATACCCGGACTTTTCCACACTGAAGGATTGATAGGGAGCTCCTGTGGTAAATACCGGGACGGTAAGTGATCCTCCATTGATTATCCCTTTATAATCTCCATCAAAGCTGACGGTGGCACCGTTCACGTTGCAGTTGATCGTGATCCAACCTTCATCGCCGCCAATTGCACTGGCCGCCGGGACAAGAGCCAGTACGAGGCAGCAGAAAATGCTCATAACAAAAAGAATTCTTTTCATCTATGGTCTCCTTTTATGGAAAAATTGCTTTAACCCTACTAAAACATATCGTAACAGGATGAAAAACTCAATTATTTGGAAAAGATCCCTTTCACTTCTGATCGACCCAGGTCTTTTCCCCGTACCCGCATTGGCCAGTCGTGAAGGGCGATTGATGAGGGTGAGAGTTCAAAAAAAAGATCTATGACTTCTTCTCTCGTAAAATAATGCGTGGTAATGTCGGTGCCCCGTTTAAATGTCGATAGTTCCGTGTTATTCCCTTTTCCAAACCTGAAATCCCTGGTAGAAAAATCACAAAAAAATAAAATTCCGCCCGGTTTGAGTATGCGACTCACTTCACCTGCGATCAAAACCCGATCGGGTTCATGCGCATGCCCTATGACGTGAATGGCTAAAACCGCATCAAACAAGTTGCTTTTGAACGGTACGGTCCTGGCATCTGCAACTATGAGATCAGCAGTTGATAACCCCTTCACTGCATGCCTGCTCAAGGCAACTGCTTTACCTGAGAGATCGATGGCGGTTATATCCCAACCACGCTGGATCATTGCTGAGAGTGTCTTTCCGTTGCCACATCCAAGTTCAAGTACGCGTGAGCCTGCAGGCAGTTCTGGCAGATCGTGTGTCACACCGCTCCAGAGTACCCCCTTTCGGGAATACTCCTTTTCCCATTCACCTGTACCGGGCACCATAAAAATCTCCCCATTATACTAGGATTATTTTGCCATAGTTCATTTCACTATGATTCTTCGTGATGATTTTTGTCTCCATCCGGCACGCATTTTTCTCCGGTACCATTCTTCCGTAACGTTGGATACCAGCATAAGGTTTTGTTCAACGATAATTCGTAATAATCAATTCGTTTATCTGCCCACGACGGTCACCGTTGGAGTTGATCATACGTTTTGCAGGAACCCGTTCGATCGAATAGTCGGAAAAATGATCATCAAAAAAGGTATCAGCTGGATCCTCGTTTCGGGGATCTGAATTACTAAGCATTATTTTTGCACCTTTTTTATCGAGTTCTTTGAAAAATTCCACAAGACGGACCTGGTCTGTATCGAAAAAACCATTCTTTGAGTATGAAGTGAATGACGATGTCCGGTTGAGTGGCCGGTAGGGTGGATCGAAATAGACAAAGCATGTATCATCCACAAATTTACTGCATCGGGTAAAATCCCCAAGAATAATGCGGGTAGTTTTCAGCAACGAGGCAACATCGTGCAGGTTATCTTCGTTAAGAATTTTAGGATTTTTGTATTTCCCGAAGGGTACGTTGAACTCTCCTTTTCTGTTCACCCGGAACAGGCCGTTATAACAGGTATGATTTAGAAAAATAATCCAGGTAGCCCGTTCTATCCATCCGGTGCCGAATTTCTGAAAGTTAATCTCTGGTAACTTCCGGTTGAATGAATCACGGACTTCATAATACAATACTTCCCGGTTCTTTTCATCTTTTGACAGATACTCTGATTCAAGGATTCCAAGGTTGTCAATCAATTGTCTGACGGATTTTTTGGTTACCTGATAGGTGAGAATAAGTTCTTCGTTGGCATCGCCGATAATGCAATGTTCAAAAAAAAATTTCTGGTTGAGGGAGAAGAAGAAGGCACCGCCACCAATGAACGGTTCTGCATATTTTGTGATCTCTCCTGATTTCAACTCTTCTGGCAATCGTTTGTTAAACTCGTCGAGTAATTGTGTTTTGCCGCCAGCCCATTTCAGGAACGGTCGTGCAGAAGGAACGAGTTGTATCTGTTTTGTCATAGGTGAGGGAATACCCTTTGAAACGATCTCCTTAGTATACAGTTATCTTTCTCACATTAGATGATATTGCGGCTTTGTTGAAATCCTCAAAGAAACAATCAATCGCTCTTGGGGGCTTCAGCACATCGTGCTTCCGCCCCCGCCGCTCGGGCATCACCTATAGTGCGATAACCCCCGAGAAGGTTGAAAATAATACTCCGAAAAAGGAAGGGGTCAAGGGGATGATCCCCGCATGCTGCCTCCCCCTATGGGGGAGAGAGGGGGTTACCCTCATAGACGCCGCAGAGAATAACCAAATGACTTTGAAAAAGAGGGTTTCAACAGAGCCGATATTGCATAAAAATTGCATAAAAATTCCGTCGGATTGAACGGTATCTAAATTTTATCTCATCCTCATATCCCGCAACCGGATGCCAATTAAAAAGCATGCGATATAACATTGTGATATTTCCTCACGTAATGATCAAAAAAATGGCTGGACCAGAAGTAGTGAATACTTTTTAGTTGCGGTGCAGATCACGTCATGCCTTTGGAGAGGCAATAAACTTACACTACCCATGCGAAAAAATACTGATACACCGACCTTTGCATATCAGCACCTGATACTAAACACATCCTTTATCAGTCTGTTATTTTAAGTGATACTGAGGACTGGTCATGGCAGATAATGGCGTTTGTGTTGAATCGGGTGAAGCCGCATTATTATCTGAAATAGGAAAGTCATCTGCGAGGATGATGAAAGTTGCATACCTGCCATATCCTGAAAAAAACAGGGATGAGGACTATGGTGTCCCTCATTCACAACCCGTAAAAGCTCTTGTGGATGATGAAGCGTCCGGGCCAAATGCTATGATCTATGTAACAAAAATTTCAACCCGTACGCCTCATGAAGAAATTAAAAATCTTCTTAAAACAGATTCTGGTCGGGAAGCCATCCTGCGAAATTCTGATTTTTACACAATTTTACTCAGCACAAGTATACGGATGGGTGATCCATCGACTACCCGTTTTATCAATGCTACCATAGAATTTGTTTGTACTCCCGGCACAAAAATTCTTGACTATTCCCCAAAAGAGAGAGGCATTATTACCGAGATAATTGAACGCTGTGTAACCGGGATCTCTCTGTCCCAGACCCTGGATTTTGTTACATCTTCGTCGCAGAGAACAAAAATTCAACCTGATACCACGGAAGACCAGTTTGAGCTGGTGGTTGGACCGGAGACAAAAATTACCGGAACATATAATAAAAAATCCGGGTACTCTCTTGAGATTCCTCACGGGGAGTTGCTTGAATACCAGATAATGCTTAAAAATGAGCATGAAATGTACGGGGAAATATATCCCCCGATGCCGGCACAAGATATTGAAACTACCGGTAGAGAGAATCTGGCAGTCTTTTCCTTGATAATCCAGACTCCACGGAATACCATTCCGGAAATCCACGTACATTTTGAAGGCAGGGTGAAAGGGAACCTCTGGGGAGTTATTCCCCTTAAAGGCTCGGTTGTTTTCACAAAAACCTGCAATGGTTCTTAAGGTTTATTAATCGTCTTTTTTTAAAAAAATTGGGATTTTTTTAATAAAAACCCTCGTGCGAACATCGGTCACACGCCGTACGTATGAAAATTATCAAGGGGTTTTTCTTACCAAGGGATTTTCCGTACCAATTAATGATGGTTTTTTAACACTTTTTTGTGCTGTTTTCAAGATCCCGGATCCAGCTGGCAACTGCCCTGAGCACAGTCATGGTTTTCTCGGTCTTATGGAGATTCCCGGACTGGGTAAAAACCCCGTCATTTTCCTGGGATATTACTTCGCTGATAACCCAGACGCCGAATGGATCGGTCTTCACGGAGAGACCATAGGAAAAGCCGGGACAATTTATGAATAATTCTCCGGATTCGTAATCGATGTCAATTTTCAGATTGCGATCTTCCTTTTGCACCATATCTTTCAGATACACGGATAGATCCTGTGTCGTCAGGATCGTTTCAACATCTTCCGGGCGTAACATACATCAGTACTCCCATTTTCGCCTGATAAAACAATGCCCGGCCGGGAAAACCTGATCAGCTCCCGATCATTTTTTGTTCTTCCATGAACCGTTATCCTCTTTTTGGTACTACCCTAGTGGATGTTTTTCCCTTTTCCCGTCATCGTTCACTTGTGTCAGGAGTTCCCCTAAAACTCAGAAGAACCTGAGGAACCTTGGCACCAGACCACGTCACCATATGGTATGTTGCTGAAAGATCATAATGTAAAAAATCAAAAGGTAATGAGCAGGATCAAAAAATAACGACTATCAGGTGTTTCAGCATATATTAATCCGGTGAGAATTCTTGACGCCCGGCCAGGACTGCCAGCAATGCGGTAAGTGTTGCGAGAAGTGGGGATGGGGCCAGAAAGGGGTTATCGAAGATATTATCCCGTGGATACGAGAGGACCGTCAGGATATCCTGCAACACGTTTCCCTACAATTAACGAATGGAAAACGGCGCAACGGACGGGATCTTTTATTACAGAACCTCCCAGAGGTTGTCCGCATCGACTATTGGGTTGATTCCGATAACCGGGCGTTAACATACTGTCCGTTCTTTCTTAGAGGCGGTGATGGGAAGGTATATTGTCAGATTCATGATGCCAAACCGAAAGTCTGCATCGGGTTCACACCGTGGAACGAAGGAATTCGTGATTATGCACTGAACTGTCCTGCATGCAGGAATTCAGCACCGTGATAAATAAGAACCTGGGGTGGATCTCTTTTTGGTATTTGGTCTCATCCTGCAATAACATTCAGAGAAGTTACTGAAAAAAAATTTACCGGTTGATATGCACGACTTTTGCCGGGGGAAAACCATTGAAATAGGTGGATGAAGCATGCGAATAGGCACCTATGTTTTCAGAATATACCAAATCCCCAATCTCAAGATCCGGCAGTTCTGCCGAGAGTGTTATCGTGTCAAAAGCATCACAGGTTGGCCCGAAGACTGCAGAAATCTGCGTCTCTCCTTCCTTAAACGGCAGGACAGGATAGGTAACATGGTCAAAGATCTGTCCTGAATACGTGTGATAGACACCGTCATTGATATAATAACAGGGCTTGCCGTCGCGGAATGCCTTGCCAATCACTTTGGCAACCAGCATACAGGCATTAGCAATGAGGAACCGTCCCGGTTCTGCAAGGATCTGCATATCCGAAGGGAATAACCGTTTGATCTCGGCATCCAGTTTTTTTGCAAGCGTTTTTACGGATTTCACTTCCGGGTGGTATTTTACCGGAAAACCGCCGCCGATATCAAGGATCCTGATCTTCTTACCGGTACGTGTTTCTGTCTCTTTGATAATATCAGCAGAGATCTGCAGGGCCTGGACATAATTCTCAAAATTGGTACACTGGCTGCCCACATGGAAGCTTAATCCTTCCACCACCAGTCCCATAGTAAAAGCTTCGGAAATCAAATCAACAGCTTCACCCGGGTGAGCCCCGAATTTTGAGGAGAGTTCGACCATCGAACCGGTATTGGGGACCCGTATCCGCAGCACAAGCCCTGCATGCGGCGCATACCGTTTGAGTTTTTTTAATTCTTCGCTGTTATCGAACGTGACCAGTGGGTTGTATTGATCGAGAGCTTCTAACGTTTCAGTCGGCTTGATGGTATTTGCATAAATGATCTTATCCCAAATCCAGGCCTGGCGCTCTTTTTTTGGCATCTTTTTGATATTTTCATAGACGATCATGAACTCTGGCATGGATGCAACATCAAAGCTGGACCCCATATCATAGAGTGTCTTCACAATCTCAGGATTTGAATTTGCTTTCACTGCATAGTATACCTGGACAAAAGGCAGGTGAGCTTTAAATTCCCGGTAATTCGATCGGATCTTTTCATGATCAATTACGAAGATGGGAGTTCCCTTCTCGAGCGCCAGTTTTTGTAGCAGCTCCTTTCTTTTCTTCCCGATGTGAGGGACGCCATCGTCCTGCCGCTTCTTTTCAGTTTCCTTTTTCATGTTTCTCTCCCGGATCTTCATTAATGAGTGATTCATCGCACAAATAAGAAGTTTTTGAATTGCCAGATATCATCCCGGTCATAAACATTTTCCGGATTCTCCTTGAAATACACCGTCCTGTTTTTCAAAGGTGTCCAGTCGGAAGGACCGGAATGGAATTCACCGAGATAGGGTTTTGCAATATTCAGCACAAACTCATGTGGCAGGTCATCGGGCAGGCAGAAACCCTTCCTCGGGTTATCGATCATCCACATGACGGCGCTTACTATACCCAGGGCCACCTGCACCGTAGTTGCGTTCTGCCCGGGAGCAAGTTTCCTTACTTCCTGTATCGTGAGAATACTGCCGGTCCACCACGAGTTGTAGGGATGACCCATCAAAAGAGCCCCTAAAATATCAGCCCCGGAAACGATTTCCCGGTCATTCATAATCCGCAGTTTGGGTTGAATTTCATAATTCCTGCCCCGCAGTTCATGCAATGATGCAGTTGTCGCATCACAGGGCATATACGCATAATAGACCGTCGGGCGATAGAACGCACTGCCATCCTTCCAGACAGTCCAGCGATCTGATATGCCAAATGCCTCCCCATGCCGGATGACCATTCCGACGATCTCCTGGTGAGGCAGCCATGAACGGACCCAGGTATTAATTCCCATCTGCGCGAGCATAATTCCGTTTTTTGGTCCGGCAGGAGGCACAAAGGCATGGTCGGGCATCTCTTTTTCATGGGTCCCCCACCCGATCTCTGCAGGAGCAGTGCCTTCTTCCCGGAGTCCCTCGATACACCAGGTTCCCACGAACTCGTCAACTTTTTTTGGGGACCGCGATATCTGGGTGTCCCGCTCGGAGCAGTGAATAACTTTTATGCCGGTTTCCATGGCAAGTTCTGAATAGTTCTTCTCCAGTATCAGGTTTTTAATCCGGTCCGGATCCGGCGCAATTCCGTCAGCAATCATCTGGCGGGCGATATCAAACAGTCCCTGCCGGGCAAAATGCGAGATCAGACCGGGGTTGGCTCCATGATCGACCACGCAGGTGGCACCTTTTTTCCAGTCTTTAGTCAGTTCTGCAAGATTCATCTGGCGGAAATACAAGGACTTTTCATACGGGGTTGCAGTAAATCTTTTACTTTCAGGGTCCCAGATCTCCACCGAGGTGTTCACATACAGGACATCATGATCATGACACCACTGCAGGATATCGCAGCAGTCGATATTCCACGCAAGATCGATGAGCAAACCCCCCTCATCGAGGTGTTCTGAGAGGATCCGGTTCAGGTTCTTCGGGGTAACTTTTTGCCGGAAAAAGTGGAGACCCCGTGTTGTATATGCCTTGAGGTCCTGTGATTTATTTTTAAAATCGATGATCGTGATATTTTCGAGCGGTATAGTCACATGCCTGAGCAAAATGGGAAGCGTACACTTGGAAACGGCACCATACCCGATAATCAACACCTTATTCTTAAATTCCACTGCTGATCTCCGTTTTATACTTCTTTGACCGCCATCATATTTTTTAGTTATGGTTATTCCTGATTTCACCGGTGAATGAAATATCCGATCATCACGGGGAATTCATGAGCCGTGTTACCATCTGAATCAATGAGAAGTCTGCTGTTCGTCATCATGCACTGGACGGTCTGGAAAATAGTTCAATGAAATTGTTTCAAATCCGGTGGGGTTGTAAAAAAAGCAAAAAAACCGGGTTATCGTATCTGTCAGAAGAAGACGTAGTATTTGTAGATGCAATCCATCCGTTATATCCTGCATGACCCATATAAAAAACGGTTACTTATTTCATAGATGTCCTAATACTAGTAAGGTGATTCGTTGTCAAAACGGGCTGTTGATATGACCTTCCAGGCAATTTATACCCTCACGGATCTCAGGGCGGTACTCAGGGAGAGCGCACCCTCCCATGAACTTGACATTGGCCAGCGTGCACAGGTACAGCGATTGCTGGACAACCTCGAACGGCAGGTTGCATCATTGAAACAGGAGATGCTCAGATGAGGTGCGGGAACGGAATTGAAGCCCGCCAGGTAGATGAGCTCTTCATCAACATTGACCCGATCCAGGCCGGTGGCAGGCTGACCGCCGATGCGATGAAAGCTGTCATTGCCTACGGTGACGGGTATTCAGTCTGTGATAACTGCCGCAAACCCAATCGTCTTGATTATATCAGTAAACCCCCGATTGCAGAGTTCCATAAGGATGTGGCAGCATGGCTCAACATGGATACCGTGAGAACTGTACCTGGTGCCCGGCGGGGGTTCCAGGCGGTTGCCCATACGTATGTCCATAAAGGAGACCCGGTGCTGCTCACTTCTCTTTCTCATTACACCGAGTTCCTTGCTATCGAAGAGACCGGGGGAATCGCCCGTGAGATACCGGTCGATGCAGACCATAAAGTCACACCGGAGGCAACTGCGACGAAGATCGAAGAGGTTAAGCGTGAATTCGGCCGGGTTCCTGCCCTTGCCTTCATTGATCATGTCGATTACCAGTATGGCAACATGCATGATGTGAAAGCGATCGCAAAGGTTGCGCACGGTTATGATATCCCGGTGCTGTATAACGGTGCATATACGGTTGGTATCCTCCCGGTCGATGGCAAAGATCTTGGTGTTGATTTTGTGGTCGGTTCCGGGCACAAGAGCATGGCCGCTCCTGCCCCTTCAGGAGTGCTTGCGGTGACTGCAGAACGGGCAGCGGAAGTGTTCCGCACCACCACGATTGTCGGAGATGTAACAAACCGGAAATTCGGGATTAAGGAACCTGAAATGATGGGCTGCACCCTGATGGGAGCTACGCTTGTCGGCCTGATGGCATCGTTCCCGCATGTAAAGGAACGGGTAAAGCATTTCGATCGCGAGCTTGAAAACAACGCCATCGTGATGGATGCACTCCTGGCCATTGAGGGTACAACGTGCCTGTCAGAATATCCCCGGAAGCACACGATGACGAGGGTGGATACAACCGCATCGTTTGATACAATCGCAGAAGCTCACCGAAAACGCGGGTTCTACTTTTCCAGTGCCCTTGGCGAGAAAGGGATAACCGGCTTGATACCCGGGGCAACAAAGATCTGGAAATTCAATACCTATGGCACGACCAAAAAACAGGCCATGCACCTTGCAGATGCGTTTATTGCTGTCGCATGTGAAAATGGTCTTCCTCTTAAAAAATAATTTTTTTTGGAATTTGGATTGCCTGCATTCACAGATTCCCCCCCCATTTTCTGTCGATCAAGTCTAGGTTGAGACCTTATTTAAAATCGGTATGTCAAAATTGTCGTTTCTTTTTTTATATTCTCTCTGGAAAACACGGGTCGACTTTATTAATCGTGATGCCCTACAATGCGTTTGTCAAGAATGAACTTTGGTAACCTGAGCATGGTGGGGGACGAAAATGTTTGAAAAGGTTGATCTGACAAAGAAAATTGATGATACCATCTTTGAAAAATCCATATCCCCGTTAAAAGAACGATTGAGTGTACTGCAGCGGACACTTCGCGATCTTGGGATCCCCACCATTATTGTCATTGAAGGATGGAATGCTGCTGGCATTACCATGTCCACCCGCGAGATTATCCAGTCTCTTGATCCCCGCGGGTTTACCCTGCATGCAATTGACAAAGCCACGGATGATGAACGGGCACACCCGTTCCTGTGGAGATTCTGGATTAAAACCCCGTCAAAAGGACGAATAACGCTTTTTGCCCGCAGCTGGTACAGCAGGGCGCTTGTAGAAAAACTTATCAGCGTGGGCTGGAAAAAATCACTGAGAGAAGAGATCAATTCAATCAACATTTTTGAACGCCAGATAAGTGACAGCGGAGTAATTATCCTCAAATTTTTTTTACATATCAGCAAGGAAGAACAAAAGCGCAGGTTAACCGAACGGGAGAGAAATCCGCTTACTGCATGGCTGGTGACCCCGGCAATCTGGGATTTTCACCATCATTATGATGCATATTTTTCCGTTATCGATGAGTTCATTACAAAGACCGATACTGAACACGCTCCATGGCAAATCATCGAGGCAACTGACCGGAAATATGCCCTGCTTAAGATCTATTCCTATCTGGTAAAATTATTAGAAAAGAAAGTTGCTGAACAGGAAAAAAAGCGACCGGGAAAAGGCAAAACAAAAAACTTGGTCATGCCCCCAAAAGATCCGGTCCAGCGGCGATCATCACCCGATTCATCGCAATCCAAAGAGGATTATCAGGAAGATCTGAAATCACTTCAGATCAGGATGCTCGATAGCCATTACCTCCTTTTTAAACGGAAGATCCCATTCATTATCGTATATGAGGGATGGGACGCTGCAGGAAAAGGTGGGAATATCACCCGGATTGCCCGGTATATGAACCCGCTTGGATACGATGTAATACCCACGTTAGCCCCAAACGATTACGAGAAACAACATCATTATCTCTGGAGGTTTATCCGGCATTTCCCAAAAGCCGGGCACGTAGCCATCTTTGACCGCAGCTGGTATGGGAGAGTTCTTGTTGAACGGGTAGAAGGGTTCTGCATGGAATCCGAGTGGCAGAGAGCGTACCAGGAAATCAATGAAATGGAGCAGGAATATGTGGAAAGCAGCGGGGGAGGAATTGTCAAGTTCTGGCTAGAAATTGACAGGGATGAGCAGCTCAAGCGGTTCAAACAACGGGAGAACGACCCCCTCAAACAATACAAGATCACGGAAGATGACTGGAGAAACCGGGAGAAATGGAATCTCTATGACCCCGCGGTTGATGAGATGCTGGCCCGCACCAATACTTCTTATGCCCCCTGGATAGTAATCGAATCCGATGACAAATGGTATGCACGGGTCAAGACCATACAAGCGATCATCGATTGTATAGAAAAACTGCTCTGAACATTTTCCTACATCAGTGCAAAGCCCCCAGCCCCGGGATGATAAACGCTGTCGCCCGTGACGGGGCGGTTCCATACCGGTACAGTCGTTTTAGAGTTTTTTGGCAATTTAACCGATGAAACGGTCTAATCGCATACATCCATGAACTAAAAAACAATCTGTAAAAGATCGGATTAATGACATCTAATCCTTCCTCACCTTATTGTCAGTAGATTGCACGCCAGGACAATCACACTATTTTCTTTTTATTGAATATTCCTGCCACGACGAGTAAAACACCACAAAACCAACCGAGATTAAAACCCTGTAAACAATGGATTACAACGAATCTGGGGAAGCGGTGATGAACATAGCTCAACGTGTCTGGCTAAAGTTTAAGATCCTCCAAAAATGGTTTGACTTGATAAAGGTATAACCAATTTACAGAGTATTTCTTATCACTGTTTAATATTTTAATTTTTATTTAATGGAGAAATACCGACAGAAACACAATCGATGAGCTCTACCATTAATGCTGGATAGACAATAATCCCTACTAAAAGCAAAGATGAGAAAAAAAAATATTTACCAGCATTGCAGCAGAGATCACAAAAACAAAAATATATCTTATCAATAGCAGAAAAGACGGGAAGTTATCAGACACGGTGGGTTGTTGCATTTGGGTGATGTTACAACTTCTAATGACACCACACGCCAATAGGAACCTTCACTATTGCACATTCAACGGAGTCTACGTTCGCCACTCTGTTTCTGAATTTGCATGAAATTTTCATTCCGTGGACATTCGTGCGGATTTATACCATCCTTTGGAATCCACTTCCCTTCCATCGGGTTGAATCGAGCCGGACATGACAATTCTTTAACCGTCGGTACAAGGAGTCCTAAGACCATCTTGATTTTGATATATTCACAATCTATACAAAAATGGTATTTGCTCATTTACGGTTTCCTGTTTGCTGGCAATCATCAGACATGACGTGGTGTATTGTTTTAGTGATGTTATATGCCTTATGCATGATGACGTATGCCAACAGAATCGCAGGATGAGGCTGTTGAATACAGTTTCACCCCCTGCCCGGTATTGATCCGGTTCACCCGGCATTTTCTTGGGCAGTCCCTGCAGGAGTGTAACCGATCATAGGCACGATCTATCCGCTCTGCCAGTTCTCCACTCATGTTTAACGCGAGATACCCTGCAGGATTTTTCTTTGGCATTCTGATCAATCCTTAAAAGATGGTGATTACACAGAATAATTATTTCAGGAGAGAAACAGTAATAGATATCAGGAATCTTTTACAATCTCGCAGTTCAATGCAGTTACAAACCGGATCTCAGAAAGTGCTGCTGCGACAATCTCGTCAATACCTATTTTCTGCTCACACTCAATAACCGTCTTTAACACTGCAGCAGTCGCCGGCATAGTTGGAACTGCCCGGCACGCGAGGTCTCCCGGATGAGGATCAAAAGTCCCAATTATGCGGGCAAGGGTAATTGTTTCTTCCTTGTCATAGGTAATAAGCGGGCGTAACACCGGTACTGTTACCGCTTCAGAAATAACCGAAAGGTTGGCAAGTGTCTGGGAAGCCACCTGCCCGAGATTCTCCCCGGTGACTACTGCAAGCGCACCTTCTTTTTCCATCAGTCTGCCTGCCACCCGCTGCATGAATCGCTTGCAGATTACGCAACGGTAGCGTGGAGGGATGCGGAACTGGTCCATGCGGTCATATAAAAGTTCACTGTTTGCGATCACCATCGAAAGAGGATTTCCGGTACACCAGCGCGAGAGCCTGCGGTGGTTCTCGATTGCTGCCTGTGTGACATCTTTTCCTGCCCAGCGCCCGGCATCAAGGTGAAGGTGAGTGATCTCGCACCCCCGTTTCATCATCAGCCAGGAAGCGACAGGCGAATCTATACCTGATGAAAGCAGCGCAAGCACCCTGCCCTGTGTACCCCAGGGTAATCCCCCGGGTGCGGCTATCCGGGAATCATATACAAGTCCGCCGAAGTCACGGACCTCGACAAAGAGTTCATAATCCGGATGGTCCAGGTCGACTTTGAGACCCGGAATATGATCATAGATGGCAGACCCGATCAGCGTGCCCAGTTCCTGGCTGTTCAGACCGGTCTTCTGCTGTCGTTTTGCCCGTACAGCAAAACTCATTCCTGCATGGAGGTTTGCCGATGCAAGAGCAATGGCTTCTGAGCAGATGTCATCGAGAGCGGAGTTTGTCCGTGTACAGATGCTGACATCAACAAGTCCGAAAATCCGGGACGCCACATCAGCGATCTTCTCTGGCTGTTTTCCATAAATCAGGATGCGCCCGCGGGGGGTTTCGAAGTGATAGGATAGTGCGGATGCAGTGAGTGCTTTACCTATGTTGCGCAGGAGCATGCCGATAAAATGGTGTTTTACCGACTCACTTTTTAAGAATAACTCGCCGTATCTTACCATGACGAGCTTTTCCCTGCTTCCCACTTCTTTACCCTCCGTATGTCTGAAGTATTGAAAGTCAAGGGTGATAACCATTGGTGGTATGGATCACCCCCGGGCTATCTCATTACTGCAGGAATACTTCGATCCTGTGATTTTGGATAACCACGACTACAAAATCCTTTAAATTCGCAAACGAATAGTGTAATGAAATGGCAAAAAAGGCAAGCAAAAAAACTGAAGAGGAACCGCTCAAGTTGTTTTATATTTTTTACAACCAGGAGCGGTGGGATAACTGGTTAAAAACCCTGAGTGAATCGAGTTTTGAGCAGGACCCAAAGAGTGATGACTTGCCGGAAGGGTTCCGGGTGCTGGACGGTTTTTCAGTCGACATCACCGTCTCTGTCCTGAAAATCATCAAGCTCTACCAGAACAAGCGTTACTCGTTTGAAGAGGCGGTTGACAAGCTTTCGCAGGTAGAAACGATCGTGATGTCTGCCGCACCTGAAGGGGATCTCGGCGAGATTGTCGGGATCCTGCAGCTCCCAAAACTCGCGCTCTTTGCCTCCTGCCGGTTATACCTTGCCGGGGGCTTTGACAAGGATATCAAGACGCTCGTCAAAAAAGGACGGGTTGAGATCGAAAATGATATGGAAAAGGCGCTCGAGACCGTCTCCAACATCGGCGCCAGTGTTATTGACGGGGCAACCTGTTGCGGCAAATTTATCAAGGAAGATATCGAACAGACGACTCTTTTTGACGAGTGGCTGATCGAATGCGAACGGATGAGTGAAGCGATGACCTCGCTGAAAAACTTTGATGAAGGAGGAGGAGACGAGGATTGATTGCTGATCGGGCACGGTTCCGTCATGCAAAAAAGCTGGAACGGCTTGCAGGTTTTCGCCTTCCCGAACTTGCGTTTTCAGGAACTATGCTCAAAACCCTCTCGGAGCACATTAATTATGATATGCTCGATTTTGCCGTGAGGGAACAGATCCTCGCTTTTTTGAAGGACTTCCTCCGCTGTGACTGCAAAGATTCCCCGTTATGCGGCTGCCCGGAGAAAAAATTTGCTAAAAAAGTGATTGAACTGAGGGAAAATGGCCTCGATCATCGCCAGATAGCTGCATTTATGCTCGACGAGTACGGCATTGAAATGTTTCCCTCTGACATTCTTTCATTTCTGGAAGAATCGGTCCATGTGCTTGAAGCCATATCAGATGTTGCCCGTCTGCAGGGGCGCAGTGGGCTTGCAAAAAAGACTGATGAACACATCGACCTTATAGAACGGTGATATACTCTGGCTCATCGTTATTTCATGTGGGTTAGATGAAGTATAAAATCTCATTTTGATGTTCCAACCCCTTACAGTGTGTCGCCCGGTTGACCCGGATTTTAGTTTCGCCGGGCACGGTAATGTGCACCCGAATCGCTATCGGGGCGCTCTGTCAGCATGATGACACCCTCTCCAAAAATCTTTTTGTAGAAAATATCATTGAACAGCGTTGGATCCCTGCGCTTTTTTACCATGTCTTTTACTGCGTCCTGACTTGACGGGAACATGTCAAAGACAGAAGAAAAACCTGCCATGTCGAGCA
>JAPKXT010000208.1 GCA_026394695.1 Methanoregula sp. | reverse complement strand
GTGGTCACTCATGACGTACCAGCAGGAAAGATGGCCATCGGTTCACCGGCAAAGGTCAGGGACATGCCACAAGAAATGGTGAGAGATTAATATGGTGCTTCATAACAAAACCGGGATTCATAAGGACCGGAATAAACTCCTCTCCCTCGGGCTAGCACGAGCAGTATTCTGTATTGATCGCCAGAAAGCGAGGGACTAGCATGATTCCTGTAGCAAAACCTTCGCTCGGAGTGGAAGAAATAGCAGCAGTAACCACCGTGATACAGTCCGGTATGCTGGCACAGGGACCGCGGGTTCAGGAATTCGAGGGCGCCTTTTCCCGGTACTGCAACACTCTGCACGGAGTCGCGATGAACAGCGGGACAGCTGCACTCCACGCCACGCTTGTTGCAATAGGAATTGGTCCGGGTGACGAGGTGATCGTCCCATCGTTTACCTTCTTTGCGACTGCCTCATCGGTCTGCATGTGCGGGGCTACCCCGGTATTTGCTGATATAGAGGAAGAGACCTTCAACATCTCACCAGATTCTTTGGAAGAGCAGCTCACGGGAAAGACAAAGGCCATGATCGGGGTCCACCTGTTCGGCCAGCCCTTCGCGGTCCGGCCTGTTGCAAAGATCTGCGAGGAGAGGGGAATTTCCCTGATTGAGGACGCTGCCCAGGCCCATGGAGCAGAGTACCACGGGAAAAAAGTTGGTTCGTTTGGGGTGGCCGGCTGTTTTTCATTCTACCCGACCAAGAACATGACCGCAGGAGAGGGAGGTATGGTGACTACCAATGACCCTGCCCTGTCAGAGCGGATGCGGCGGTTTATCAACCATGGCCAGGCAGAGAAATACCTCCACACCTCCATCGGGTACAATTTCCGGATGGCCGATATTGGTGCCGCTATCGGTCTTACCCAGCTGCATAAACTGGATGCCTTCAATGCAAAAAGAAGAGAAACTGCGGCATATTATGATAAACATATAGACCGGGCAGGGATCATCCTCCCGGAGAATGCACCGGGCGTAAAACATGTGTACCACCAGTATGTTATCAGGGTGACCGACAAGTGCCGGCTGACCCGGGACCAGCTCGCCATCGCACTCCGGGAGAAAGGGATTGGGACCGCAGTCCATTATCCAATCCCGCTCCACAGACAACCAGTCTTTCTGGAATATGCAAAAAAAAGCCGCTGCCCGGTAGCGGACACGCTTGCCAAAGAAGTGCTCTCCCTTCCGGTTCACCCGCTGGTGACCGATGAGGAACGGGCATACATTGCAGCATGTATCAACGAGGTGACATGAAATGGAAGTCGGTGTGATCGGTACCGGAACGATGGGACGAAACCATGTCCGGATCTATTCAGAGCTCAAATCCGTGACAGGGCTCTACTTGTATGACGTCAATCAGCAGGCGGCCATGAGTGTAGGGCTCCAGAATGGGGCGATACCCTGTGCTACTATCGGAGACCTGCTGAAAAAAGTGGATGCACTGAGTATCTGCGTGCCTACCCAGTACCACCTGGAAACAGCCCGGCAAGCCCTTGAAACCGGCGTCCATGTCCTCATAGAAAAGCCGATCTGCCAATCGGTAAAGGAGGCAGAACAGGTCCTGGCGTTGATCGGAAAGGCCCAGGTCGTAGGAGTCGGTCAGATCGAGCGGTTCAACCCCATTGTCCCGGAGATAAAGAGGATCTGCAGGAAACCGTTATACGTTGAGTTTAACCGGCACAACCCGGCATCAACCCGTATCACCGGGAGCTCGGTCGTAGAAGATTTGATGATCCATGACATCGACGTCCTGCGTCATGTCCTGTTCGATGACCCCTATACCCTTACGGCAGGAGGGACCGGCGACGTCGCATCGGCACTCTTCCGGTTCGGTTCTACACCGGCATACCTCTCTGCCAGCCGGAAGTCCTCAAAAAAGATACGACGTATTTATATTGAGGAGGAAGACTTCACGATCGAAGGGGACTTCATGAACCAGGAGATCTTCACCTACTATAAGCCTGATAAGTACCATGTCGAGAATGAACGCTATGTGCAGGAAAATATTATCGAGAAAGTGATGGTGAACAAGGTGGAACCGTTAAAAGTTGAACTCCAGACCTTCATCGAATGCGCAAAAAAAGGAAAACCATTCCCGGTAACACCGGAGCAGGCAGTCGCAGACCTCCGTATCTGTGAAGAGATACTGGCCTTCCTGTCCTGAAATGAGTATCTTTCATGGAAGCATCACTTGCAGCACTCCTGAAACAAAAGGGCCCGATAAAAAAGATAGGTGTCATCGGCATGGGGTACGTCGGGATCCCCTCAGCAGCACTCTTTGCCGCTGTGCCCCACTATGAAAAGGTCTACGGGTTCCAGCGCGATTCGAAGAGTTCAGGATACAAGATCCGTATGCTCAACCAGGGTAAGAGTCCGCTGAAGGGGGAGGAGCCCGGGCTTAAAGACCTCCTGAAGAAGGTTGTCAGCGAAGGAAAATTCTCCTGTACCACAGATTTTTCAAAAATTGCGGAGCTGGACGCAGTCACCCTTGCAATCCAGACCCCTTTCCGCGATTCAAAAGACCTCATACCCGATTTTTCTGCCCTTATTGACGGGATCCGTATGGCCGGGAAATATATTGGGGAGGGAGCACTTGTGGTCCTCGAATCGACCATCACTCCCGGCACCACTACCGGCATGGCGAAAATGCTGCTTGAAGAAGAATCCGGGATGATAGCAGGACGGGATTTCGCGCTTGCCCATGCCCCCGAGCGGGTGATGGTAGGACGACTCCTCCGGAATATCCGTGAACACGACCGGATCATCGGGGGTATCGATAACGCCAGTACGTTACGGGCACAAGAACTCTACACCCCGGTGCTCACAAAGGGGAGAATCATTCCCATGACTGCAACCGCTGCCGAAGTCACCAAGACTGCTGAAAATACCTTCCGCGACCTCCAGATCGCAGCCGTGAACGAACTTGCCCTGTACTGCGAAGCAATGGGGATCAACGTGTATGAGGTTCGGGATGGTGTCGCCAGCCTGAAGGAGGAAAACGTAACGAGGGCAATCCTCTGGCCTGGGGCAGGTGTGGGGGGCCACTGCCTCACCAAGGACACGTACCACCTGGAGCGGGGGGTAAAAACACTCGGTGCTGACCTCCTCGACTACCCTGTGGGAAAAGAATCGCTCTTTACCCTCGCACGGAATATCAACGACTTCATGCCAATCCATATGGCGAACCTCACCTCCTCAGGCCTGGAACGTGCAGGACAAAAGATGGAAGGGACGCGGATCGCCCTCCTCGGCTGGGCATTCATCGCGAATTCGGACGATGCACGGAACACCCCTTCGGAGGTATACCATGACCTTATGCGGGAACGTGGAGCGGAAATAGCCGTTCATGACCCATCTGTGGAGCATTCCCCGGGGATCAGGATTGAGAAAGACCTCACCACGGTATTACAGGATGCCAGCGCAGTGGCGATCTTTACGGGGCATTCGGAATACCGCTATCTGGATCCGGTGAAGATGAGGAATCTGACGGGAAAAATCCGGCCTGTCATGATTGACGGACGAAACATGGTAGACCCGGACCGGTTCATACAGGCCGGGTGGGTCTACAAGGGAATCGGAAGGGGAG
>JAPKXT010000130.1 GCA_026394695.1 Methanoregula sp. | reverse complement strand
TGAAAACCGCTATCGTACTATTTTTGAAAACACGGGAACGGCAACCGTCCAGGTTGAAGAAAACACCATGATCAGCCTTGTCAATACGGAATTCGAACGTCTCTCGGGATTTTCAAAGCATGAGATTGAAGGGCAGAAGAGCTGGACGGAATTTGTCGTAAAAGCAGACCTTGAATGGATGCTGGACCAGAACCGGATGAGAATGGAAGGGTTGGAGAGATCTCTGAAAAACTACGAGTTCCGGTTTATTACAAAATCCGGGGATATCCGTAATATATTCCTCACCGTCGATATGATCCCTGGTACAAAAAAGTCCGTTGCATCCTTATTGGACATTACCGAACGTAAATGCGCAGAAAACTCATTACAGGAAAGCGAGGACCGGTACCGGCAACTCGTGGATATATCTCCTGATGCTGTTATCATTCACCGAGAAGGAAAAATTATTTTTGTGAACCCGGCAGCCCTCAGCCTCCTTGGTGCTTCAAATTCAGACGCGGTTCTCAATAAACCGGTCCTTGAATTTATTCAACCCGATTTCCGTGATGCGGTCAGGAAAACTATTGAAAAAGATCTTGGGGGAGATATAACACCCCCGATGGAATTGCATGTGCTTCGTGTCGATGGAACATCGGTGATTGTTGAAGGCAGGGGAGTAAAAACAACTATCGAGGGTAAACCTGCGTTACAGGTAGCAATACGAGATATCACGGAACACAAACGTGCAGAAATTGCATTGCGCGAGAGTGAGGCGACTGCACGTGCACTCATTAATACACCGACAGATTCTGTCATCTTAATGGATATACAGGGCGTAATTCTGGAACTGAATGAAACTGCCGCTGCACGCTTTGGAAAGCGAAGTGATGAATTGGTTGGTATCCTGGCAGATGATCTCCTGCCAATTGAGGTTGCACGTTCGAGACGAACGCTGGTTGCTCAGGTACTCGAAAAGAAAAAGATGGTGCGCTTTGAGGATGAACGCGACGGTAGCTGGTATGACACGGTTGCATATCCCGTAATAAGCGATACCGGAGAAGTGAAAAAGATCGCGATTATCGCCCGTGACATCACGGATCGAAGGACTATTGAGGAGGCGCTAATCCATAGCGAACAGCGATTCCGAAATCTTATCACAGCTATTGGGGATATAATCTGGGAAACTGATGCACATGCACGTTTTGTATACGTAAGCCCGCTGGTGGAAACAATCCTTGGCTATACACCAGATGAACTGATCGGACACACCCCCTTTGAATTTCTTCCTCAGGATGCAATCGTCCCCAACCAAAAAAAGTTTCAGACTGCGGTTGAGAGACATGAAAAATCTGTCCTTCATGTGTCCCATTGGATTCATAAAGGAGGCAATGATGTTCTTCTCGAGAGTTACGCAATCCCAATGTTCGACAGCAACGATTCGTTCTCGGGATTTATCGGTATCGATCGTAAACGATAATTATTATATATTCAATGCAGGGCGGTAGACCACTATCTCATGGAAAAAAGAGTAGTACGGAAAAGCAGTCAATATGTGATTTTTCCCGAAAAAACCGTTGTTGCAGGTCCTTCCATTTTTGCGCCGTCTTTGAGATAGATGGTGAGAGAACCCCCCCGGGTGTCCACATTGACGGTCTCACCGGTATACCCTAGTTTGTGAACTACTGCCGCAGATGCAGTCGCGCCCGTGCCACAGGAAAGCGTCTCTTCCTCAACACCGCGCTCGAACGTGCGGATCCTGATGCTGTCGGGTCCGGTTCTTTCAACGAAATTCACATTCGCCCCTTTTTCGAATGATGCATGGTGGCGGATTATTGGAGAAACTGCCTCAACATCGATGGCATCCACAGCGTCAACGATAATAACTGCATGTGGGACGCCGGTATTTACCGCGTAAACATCGAAATCCCCTATCCTCTCTTTATACTCCCCATCACCAGCTGCCGGGATATCCTTGCGGTTAAATTTAGGTGTCGGCATGGTGATGGTTGCGGAAAACTCGTCTTCCTTGTATCCCATAGTGACACCGACCTCCCCGGCAGGAGTTTCTACCGTACAGGATTCCTTTGCATAACCGGCATCAAAAGCATATTTGGCAAGGCAGCGGATACCATTACCGCACATCTCCGCCTCGCTCTCATCCGGCTGGAGGATACGCATTCTGATATTGCTGTTTTCAGATTTTGAGAGATAGATAACCCCATCCGCGCCAATGCCGAAGCGACGGTCGCAATAGATAGCAGCAAACTGCCCTTTCATATCATCCGGTATGATGATTTTTTCGTGCTCATCAATCAGTACGAAATCATTGCCGTTTCCGTGTAGTTTGGTAAATGATATTTCCATGCGAATATCCCTCAGTTACTGCCCCATTTTTTGAGCGCCCGTTCAAGCTCATAATGGTCCTTTGCATACTCTTCGACGCTCTTTCCTTCCATAAAGGCATCGACTGCCTGTCGCATTGCCCGGGCTCCCGCCGCGGTTCCATCCGGATGGCCATGAATACCGCCACCAGCCTGCAGGACGATATCAGTGCCAAGACTCGAAAGTTCATGAGCAACGTTACCTGGATGCAACCCTCCGCTCGATACAGGGAACGTCGGCTTCATGCCATGGCAATTGCAGGTTAGAACGTCAATACTCTTTTTGATTTCTGGTAGGGTATGACTCATTTTACCACTCACTGTACCGGTATGGAGCTGATCGGCACCCAGTATCCTGATGATATGCGCCAGCGGACGCATCGCGATACCATGCTCCGGGTTCCTGGTGAATGCGGCATGCATGGTGCGGTGGACATGAATTGGCACCTTAATCCGGGAATCTTCTCCCAGTGCCTGAAGGGCGCCAAATCCTGAAGTGAAAATATCTATCATGATCATATTTGCACCAAGATCGATTGCGTGAAGCGCACGTTGAACGATCCTGTCTGCACGGGCTGTGATATTCACCGCATACAGGACCTGGCGCCCGGTCTCATCTTTTGCCTCCTCAAGACGTTTCATCACAAGTGGCAGGCGTTTGTCTATAGGGCAGAATGCCTGGTCCGTCAAAGTCTCATCGTCTTTTATGAGATCAACGTCTCCCATCGCTGCTTCATACGCTACCGAAGCGGTATCAACCGGGTTCAGGCCAACCTTTGGTTTGATAATGGTGCCGACATGCGGGCGGTTCTTGCTCCCGACTATCTTCCTGACACCGGAAATTCCAAACTTTGGTCCCTTGAACGGGGCGATAAGGGAGTCCGGATATTCGATATCCAGAAGGCGGACCGCGTCCAGTCGTCCCAGACCAAAGAGATTGCCAGCGCATACCGCGAGGTACTGCGCCACGTTACCCGGCTCAAAGATCTCGGCAGGATAATGGATGCGGGTGAAATATCCCTCACCCTGTTGCGTAACGCTCTCCACAGTGCCATCGAGTTGTTTTACGTACTCTGGACGTGTGGAAATGTCAGTCCAGGTACCGGTCGTTTCCTCTTCACAGATCGCCCGTGCGGCCCGGTCGGGTTTAGTGTCTGCCCTGGGACGGAAATAGTACGTTGCAATAACATCTTTCATGCACTCATTCCTCATGTCCGGCAGGGTTCTCAAAGATTTTATGGAATTCTTCAATGCCCCATCCAAGATACTCCCGGATGATGATGTAGGCCATTTGTGGCGGAATCGCACCAGCTTCAGTAACAATAAGATCGATATACTCTGCTGGTGTCACATCAAATGCGGGGTTGCGCACAGTAACATGCGGGAGTGATCGGGAGATCTCGTCAGCCAGCACCTCACTCCCTGTACGCTCTTCAATCTGGATAAGTTCACCAATAATTGTGCGGGGCGCAAACTTGTAAGTCTCTGCTGCAATAATTACATTTACCCGTGCCTCTGCAGCAGTGTGTGCTACCTGCGATGTTCCTATTTTATTTACCACTGCACCGTTAACGGTAACTGCATCGGCCCCCACTATCACGAGATCAACATCGTGGATGAACGAACGCACAGCTGAATCAACAATGAAATTGGTTTTGATCCCGGCATCGTTGAGTGCCCTGATGGTAATCAATCCCTGGTTTCGCGGGCGCACTTCTGTTGCAAAGACTTCAATCTCTTTTCCGCTGCGGTGCGCTTCTATGATGCACCCGAGAGCAGCTTCAGAATTGCAATGCGTGAGGATGGTGTCCCCATCGCGTATATGGCGTGCACCAAACTGCGCGATCTTTTCCACAGCGTGCTGGGACGAGTGTATGAACTTTTCTGCACGAACGATCACTCCGTTTCGCGCCTCATCGAGAGTTACTGACTGCTCAAGTCCCGCCATAATAAGATGAACGGCATTCGGGAGCGAGACCGCGGTTGGGCGCGTGGCGACAAGCACCTGCGCTGCACTCTTCATTTCCCTCCGGAAAGACGCAAGATCGCCGGCCCGTGTCTCCGTGGCATGGCGTCGGAGTGCTTCAGCGCCAGCACGCGCAATCCGGCCGGCACCCCGGATCTCCATGCTCTTTATCTTCTCTGCAGTTTCAGTAACGAACATTAGCTTCAATGATTCAATGTACAGAGAATTACATATAAGCATATCATCGGGTAGGATCATGTCGGTTGCTGTAGTTTTTGACAGTGCGGGAACACTCCTGAACACCTACCGGGTTGCAAAGGATATCAGCAACAAAAAACTGCTGCCCGGTATCGAGACCACTACTCTGACGTTCAGTTCACCGGACCGTGTGCTCGTCGTTTTGCCCGTGCATTCAAAGGATATAATGAAAACCCCTGGCGAAATGCTTCTTTCTTCCTACCTCGTAGAACATAATGTCGGATTCGGGGTGAGCTGCACCAGAAAGATTGTTACCGCAGAAGAGATTGGGGATGTGCTCTATACCGACCAGCGGACCCGGGTGAACGATCTCCAGGAATGTATCCGGAATGTCTGGACCGTCTGTAAAGCGGAATCGATTGTAACCTTAAACAGCGGTGCGATTGTTAACATGGCAGACAAGTGCCTTGAATTTGCCATAACTGCCGGTGGCTGGCCGTTTGACGGTGCAAAAGATGCGATCACCGCTCTCCACCGCATGGGAGTTCCAACCTTCATCGCATCCGGTGACCGGGTAACTAAACTGGAGAAGATGGCAGACCATCTGGGTATTCCCCGCGACAGGGTATATGGCGTAGCAACACCGACGGTAAAGGCCCAGATAGTCAACGATCTCCGGCAGGAATACGACAAGGTGCTGATGGTGGGAGACGGGATCAATGACTTATGTGCCATGCAGAATGCCGATATTGCTATCCTTACTGTCCAACAGGCCGGTGACCGGCCGGAGGATCTCTACAAAGCTGCCGATTTTGTTGTAAAAAACGTGAATGAAGTAGTTATCATTGTTCAGGAGTTGCTCACTTCGACAGGACATTGCGATCGTGACGACAATAATGCATCATATAAAAGGTAATATGCCACAAGTATCACATTAGGTATAAGTGTATTATGAAGGCTCCACTGATCACAGTCGACAACCTCTGCATGGATTTTGATGGCACGAGGGTACTCAAGCACATTTCTTTTGAGATTGCCGAAGGGGAGATCCTGGGAATTATTGGCAGGAGTGGCGCAGGTAAGACGGTACTCATGCACCTCATAAGGGGTGTGGAGCAGCCCCCGACAAGCGGGAGGATTTTATACCATATAGCAGCATGCAATGGGTGCGATTATATGGACGTCGGGAGCGCTGCTGGAAAACCATGCCCTCATTGCGGGGGTACGCTCTCTGCACGTGATGTAGATCTCTGGAACGAAAAAGATGAGACACTTAAACGCCGGCTTATGCGGCGGACCGCAATCATGTTCCAGCGTACCTTTGCGTTATACGGCGATGACCGGGTCATTGAAAACGTGCTTCATGCTCTCGATGACATCGATTACCCTCAGGAGAACGCTATCAACCGTGCAGCCGATCTTATTGACCAGGTAAGACTTTCACACAGGATGATGCACATCGCCCGTGATCTTTCTGGCGGAGAGAAACAGCGGGTAGTTCTCGCTCGTCAGCTTGCAAAGGAACCGTTCATGCTCTTTGCCGATGAGCCAACCGGCACACTCGATCCCGGTACTGCACGGATTGTGCATACAATGCTTTCAGAAGCGGCAAAGACAAACAATATGGGAATGGTTGTCACCTCCCACTTCTCCCAGGTTATCGAAGACGTGGCGCATCGTGCGATCCTCCTGGTAGACGGTGGGATTGCCACGATCGGAACGCCGAAAGACGTCATCCAGCAATTCATGAAGGGTTATGACGACAGTGAGAAATTTGAAGAGGCCGAGTTAGGAGAAAAGATCGTTGCTGCTTTGGATCTGACCAAACGATATATTTCCGTTGACCGGGGTGTTGTAATAGAGGTCAATGGCGTCAATTTCGATGTCTACACCAAAGAAATTTTTGGCATTATCGGAAAAAGCGGGGCGGGAAAGACAACCCTTTCGCGGATAATCGCTGGTATCATCGAGCCCACAAGCGGTGAAATCAATATAAAAATCGGGGAAGAATGGGTCGATATGACAAAGGCTGGTATCGATGAGCGGGGAAGAGCAAAAGAGTATATCGGGCTCCTCCACCAGGAATATGATCTTTTCCCTCACCGGACGGTCCTTGACAACTTAACTGATGCCATTGGATTGGAGTTCCCCAAAGAGCTTGCTCTGCGAAAAGCACTTGTGACCCTTAAAATGTCAGGGTTCTCTGACGAGAAGAGCCGGGAGATCCTTGAGCGTATGCCCGCACAACTCTCAGAAGGAGAACGGCACCGCGTTGCCCTCGCCCAAGTCCTCATCCGAGAACCCAGGCTTGTGATTCTTGATGAGCCAACCGGCACAATGGACCCCATCACCAAGATCGATGTGAAGCACTCAATCATGCACTCACGCGAGGAGATGGAAGAGACATTCATTGTTGTTTCGCATGATATGGAATTTGTACGGGACATCTGTGACCGGCTCGCACTGATGCGTGGCGGTAAGATTGTACAGATAGGCAAGACAGCAGATGTGCTCGCGATTCTTACCGAAGAAGAGCGCAAGCTCATGAGTCAGCCTGCTGCGTGAGGAGAGCAATGATCACCATCCACCTCGATGGAGAGAGGATGGAAGTCGATGAGCGGAGCACACTCAGTTCTCTACTTCCTCATCATCCTTCTGGCTCTAGTGTTGGAATTATTCGTCCTGCAACCAAAGAGCAGGCCAAAACGGGTAATCTTGCAATCAGTACCACTGCAGGTGAAATTACCATTGAGATCACCGGGCAGACCGACGATTTCTTAAAATCTTCAGAAATTGTGCAAAAACTCAATCTCCACTGGGAAGATCGTTATGCAACAGCGTTCGGCCCTTTCCCTTCCACGGTTCGTCCGCTGCGCAAACCACATGTCTATGAACGCGGTGACGTTATCCTC
>JAPKXT010000092.1 GCA_026394695.1 Methanoregula sp. | reverse complement strand
TAATCGCAGACAGCACCGTGTACGCAGTCGGCGATGTAGTTACACACAACCTCCAGAAAAAGGGGATCACCCCCGAAATTGCCGTTGTTGACGGTTATACCATGCGCTTACCATGCAAAAAGTTGCCGGTATTTCGGGGGGAGTGTATCAGGGTGAAAAATCCTGCCGGCACAGTCACCGATGAACTGATCCGCGCACTGGATTATGCTGTTCTCCATCAACCAGCCACTATAATCGTTGAAGGAGAAGAAGATCTTGCTGTAATCCCCATGGTTATTGCGGCAGAGGCAGGTGCAGTTGTATTGTATGGACAGCCCAATGAAGGTGTTGTTGTCCGTACCGTAACCCGTGAAGCGCAGGAGACTGCACGTCACTTCCTTACCCATTTTATCCGTGAAGAGAGATAATTGCCGGATACATTCCAGTAACTTTTTTTTTTAAAAAATCTCCGTAAACCGTGAAACCATGGGACAGGGTGATATTTTAAATAAGCCGGTTCCCAATAATTACAGGATATCGATGGACTTTGAGATCACCGGCGATAAAAGAAATGAGCTTTTATCCAGAAGAGAGGTTCAGTTTAACCTCAAATACGATGGTGCAACCCCCTCCCGTATGCAGATTATTGGCAAACTTTGCGCCCTGCTCAATGTAAAAGAGCAGCAGATAACCCTTGACACGCTGCACAGCAGTTTCGGCAAAACGGAGATTACCGGTTCGGCACGTATCTATGACAATGAAGAGGGCAGGAACAAAACCGAGCGCCCATATCTTGCAGCGCGCGGAATGCCCAAGCCAAAGGAAGAGGGAGCTGCATAACAATGGCTGCAGGAAAAAAGGCAGCAGCCGTTAAGGGTCAAAAGAGGGGTGCGTACTTCAAGGTTGAAGGTGCGAAGGTCACTACGGTTAAGAAATACTGCCCACGTTGTGGACCCGGGGTCATGATGGCGGACCATAAGGACCGGACCACATGCGGCAAGTGCGGATATACTGAATTCAGAAAATAAGATTCAATGCCTGTTTTTGGGCAGATACTGGGAATTGAGGGAACTGCTTGGAACCTCAGTGCCGCCCTTTTTGATCGTGATCTCATCTCACTTGTTTCCCGACCCTATAGCCCGGCCCAGGGAGGTATCCATCCGCGTGAGGCAGCGCAGCATCATGCATCGGTAATGAAGGATCTTATCTCTTCTGTCCTGAAGGATCCTGATAAGATTACGGGTATAGCATTCTCGCAGGGACCGGGGCTTGGACCTTGCCTCAGGACTGTTGCCACTGCGGCCCGGTCACTTGCTCTGGCACTGGACGTGCCCCTGGTGGGCGTCAACCATTGTGTTGCTCACGTGGAGATCGGGTGTTTTGCCACCGGTTGCCGTGACCCGGTCGTTCTCTATGCAAGCGGGGCGAATACGCAGGTGATCGGGTACCTGAACGGCCGGTACCGGATCTTTGGTGAGACACTCGATATCGGAATCGGTAATGCACTCGACAAATTTGCCCGGTCTAAAGACCTCCCTCATCCCGGCGGGCCGATCATTGAAACACAGGCAAAACTTGGAAAGTACATTGAGCTCCCTTATACAGTCAAAGGAATGGATCTCGCTTTCTCCGGCCTGGTTTCCGCGGCAAAAGACAGTAAGGCAACCCTTCCCGATGTCTGCCACAGCCTGCAGGAGACGGCATTTGCGATGTGTGTTGAAGTGACCGAGAGGGCGATGTCGCTTGCGGGAAAAAACGAGGTGCTCCTTGTCGGGGGTGTTGGAGCAAACCGGCGGTTACAGGAAATGCTCCGGGTGATGTGCGAGGAGCGCGGGGCGCAGTTCTACGTTCCCGAACAAAAATATCTCGGCGATAATGGGGCTATGATCGCTTACACGGGAAAACTGATGCTCGAGAACGGATTATCTCTTCCCATTGAATCCTCTCAGATCAAACCCTCTTTTCGCTCGGATGAAGTCGAAGTAACATGGAAAAACGAGATCCCCGGGGCGGGCACCGATATAGTTCCGGGAGACCTGCCCCGGAGAAGGGGTGCAGAAGCTGTCGTCACGTTCCGGAACGGCACTGCAGAGAAGCGCCGGATCCCGAAACTGTACCGTGTTCATGCACTTGACAGCCGACTCATTGTAGAGCGTACCCGGGCAGAGGCGCGGCTGATTGCCGCTGCGCGAAAAGGAGGCGTTCTCACGCCAGTCATGAGCGATATCACTGCAGATACCATCGTGATGGAGCAGGTGCGGGGGACGCTGCTTACCCAGAATCTCACAGAAGAAGCAGTACACAAAGCAGGGCGAATGGTCGGCAATCTCCATACATCGGGAATTATGCATGGGGATCTCACGACCAGCAACATGATCCTGCGTGACGAGGACGGTATGTGCGTACTGATCGATTTTGGACTTGCACAGGTAAATTCCGAAATCGAACAGCGAGGGGTGGATATCCATGTCCTGTTCCAGACACTGGAGAGTACGGCACCTGAACATGCTGATGCCCTCAAAGCAGCGTTTGCATCAGGATATGCAGAGACATTTGTGGAGGCTGCAGAGGTCATCACCCGTGAGCATGAGATCGAACTGAGGGGAAGATATCTATGAAACTCACGATGGTTACCAGCAACACCAATAAAGCGCGAGAGGTTGCGGAATTCTTTGGCGGTTTTCTTGATGTGACATTTGTTCCGCTTGAAATTCCTGAACTCCGCTCAGATGATGTGGAGGTTATCTCCCGGCAGAAGGCACAATACGCGTACGATCATCTCCTCACACCGCTTATCGTGGATGATACCAGCTTTTCCATCGATGCCCTGAACGGATTTCCCGGTCCATATGCCGCTTATGTGCTGTACTCGATCGGCAACACCGGCATTCTTAAGCTTATGAAAGACGTGGAGAACCGCAACGCACACTTCACGACAGTGATTGCATTCGCAGACGAAAAGAGCATCCGAAACTTTTCCGGAACCATCCACGGCAGGATCATAACGGTCCCCCGTGGGAGTGGGGGATTTGGGTATGACCCCATCTTTGATGTGGATGGGCGGACCCTCGCAGAGCTGCCACTTGAAGAGAAAAGCAGACTCTCTCACCGTGCGCTGGCGCTCACTGCATTCCGGGAATGGTTCGTACAGGAGTACAGACCATAAAAAAGTGACACAAACGGTTAATATGTCTTACAGCTTTGTTATAAGGGCAGACAGGAGTGTATTTCAATGGCAAAATTCCCCGAAGCCGAAGCCCGGTTACTCAACGTGAAAATTTGTATGCATTGCAACGCCCGCAATGCGATCCGCGCAACCAGCAGCCGCAAGTGCGGTTACCAGAACCTGCGCCCAAAGAACAAGGAAAGAAAAGCGTAATTTTTTTCCAATATTTTTTCTTTTTTCCGTTATTATCAGATTTTTAAAAATATGAGCATTAAAAATTATGCCGAGTAATAGGTAACCCGTTTTCCTTTCTTTGCATATTCCCCGGCGAATGTCTCGATATTGCGCTTATACCCGATACGTTCAATAAAGCCCAGTTCGCGCAGTTTCTCACGAACCCGCATGACATCTGCCTCGTCCGCCCAGTCTTTTGAATAAACATAGATAACTTTTCGGTTGTCACGCGATTCCGGATTCGGTTTTGACGTGCTCACTTTTGCAGAGATTCCAAGCTCAAGTGTTACCGTCGCGTCGCGAACCTTCTTCCAGGCCGCATCTGCCTGTCCCGGCTCCTGGAAAATCAGCCATTTACCCGCATTTTCGTCCTCAATAGCCTCCGGAGCACTGCCTGGTGCATCCTGTACAATCCAGTACATCTGCGTAGTCTTTGATGGGACTACCCCCTCACCATTGCAAAGCATCCCATAGATTGTATCGATATCAAAAAACCGTTTTAAAATCACCTCTGCCAGCTGCGGATATTCTAATGAAAAATCCTTAAAAATCACGGAAAGATCCTCTTTGAAGTCAATACCGCCTTCGACCAGTGTATATAGGTATTTACCCCGCATCCTCAGCCCCCGGTTCAGGGAGTACTCGAAGATGCCATATGCCACATCGGCCAGAGCTTCGGGATCGACATCAGTCATGCGTACCAGTCAGATGTTAGTAAAAAAATAGTTTCTGTATTGATCCTGCGGTGCACCAATGGATTATACACGCTTTGCAGATAACAATGGAGTGAATACCGTTAACCGGTGCAAATTTTGCTTCATTTATCGCTCCGCTTTTTGCAATTTACGATTGTTTTAAGAGCGTCGATAACGAACGTGTACTAATTATGAAATGGAAACGTGACTGGGGCCTTACCGGCAGAGTCTGGCTGACGATGTTCCTGTTGTTCATCCTCTACCTGGTGTTTATGACAATACTCCTGGCATTCGGAGCTGGTCTCTGGTTGATAGTGGTATTAGCTGTTGGGATGGGATTAGTCCAGTACTTCTTCTCTGACAAACTTGTGCTCTGGTCAACCGGGGCACGGATCCTGGATGAGGATGAATATCCTGAACTGCATCGCACCGTGGAGAAGCTCTGTAAGGAAGCAGACCTCCCGCTTCCCAAGGTTGCCATTATGCAGAGCCCGGTACCTAACGCATTTGCAACAGGAAGGAGTCCCAGGCATGCGGTAGTCGCATGCACAGATTCGATCATGCGTCTTTTAAATAAAGATGAGCTCGAGGCAGTTCTTGCCCATGAACTTGCACATGTGAAAAACCGGGACATCCTGACTATGACTATGGCCAGTTTTATTGCGATGATAGCTTCGATGATTATGCAGAGCTTTTTCTTTTCTGCATTGTTCGGGGGACGCAACCGCGAAGGAGGTGCCGGATGGATCGTTGTCTGGATAGTCTCGATCATTGTCTACGCTGCCAGTACGCTGCTCATTCTTGCACTTTCCCGGTACCGCGAATTTGCTGCAGACCGCGGCAGTGCTTATATCACA